>JAXJWR010000190.1:0-2689 GCA_036307905.1 Acutalibacteraceae bacterium | reverse complement strand
TGGGAAAGCCGTTAAGCTCGTCGTAGACCTTCAGCTGGTCTACGACGAGCTTAACGGCTTTCCCATAATGGCCGACATAAAATGTGTTATCTTGTCCGAGTTCGATATTGAAGATGCCTCCAGCTCCGAGTTTAAAAAGCTTTGCGAGCTGGCAGGTGACCCCTGCGACACTGCAGTATTTGTTCTCTATTTCGGCACTTATGAGCCGGATTTCAAAAAATCCGAAAGACTTAAGGAACTGCTTGCGGCTGTCCGCTCGGCAGGTGGAGAGCTGGTTCAACTCAACCATAAAACAAAGGAAGAGCTTGCCAGATTTTTATCTGCCTCGGCAAAAAAACGGGGCTGTCTGCTTTCTCCAAAAAATGCCGCATATATTATCGATATATGTTCGCGTGATATAAATCAGCTATCAAACGAAATTGTAAAACTCTGCGCCTATCAAAAGCAGGGCGAAATCACCGTCGACATCATCAACAAAATATGCGTAAAATCGGTAGAAGCCTCGGTTTATGACCTTTCAGTAAGAATAATCACAGGCAATACCGCAGGGGCAATGCAGCTTTTGGATGAGCTTTACTTTGCAAATATCGACCCCGTTATTATTTTTCATAATATTTCTTCGGCCTTTGTGGATATGTATAGGGCTCTTGCTGCCCGTAAACAGGGTAAAAACCCCGAAGCGTTGGCACCCGATTTCGGCGTGCCTCCAAATCGAGCTTTTTTGCTTTCCAAGGCGGCAATCAACCTGAAAAGGTACGACGAGAAAAAGCTTAATCTGTCACTCAAGGCCATTATAAAAACCGAAAAGGAAATAAAAAGTTATTCCTCGTCGGGAAGAAATGCCATCGAAAAGCTTATAGTCCGCCTGATTTATATTATGAAAACGGGTGAAGAGCTTGATTAAACTAAAACAGGCGGTCATCGTCGAAGGGAAATACGATAAAATCCGCCTTTCAAACATACTCGATGCCACAATAATCCAAACCGACGGCTTTCGTATATTTAAAAATAAAGAAACCGCCGACCTTATTAAAGCCCTGGCCCAAAGGTGCGGAATAGTAATCCTCACCGATTCCGATAAAGCAGGGCAAATGATAAGAAAGTATGTGGAAAAAATAGCCGCAGGCGGCGAAATAATCAGCGTATATCTTCCTCCCGTAAAGGGTAAGGAAAAGCGTAAAACCTCCCCCTCCTCCGATGGGGTGCTGGGGGTAGAGGGTACCGACGACCAAATAATAATAAGCGCGCTTAACCGTGCAGGCGTAACGGGGAAATCACAGGAAAAGAAGGACCGAGAAATAACCAAAACCGACCTTTATTTGCTGGGCCTTTCGGGAACGGAGAATTCCGCGGAAAACAGGGGAGCCTTTTGTAGCTTTTTAGACCTTCCCGTGTTGCCTGCAAACTCGTTACTGTGCGTGCTCAACAGCCTGTATGATTACGATAAGTTTTTAAGAGAGGTAGAAAAATGGAAGCAAGGATAGGCGGAAAACTTAAAATCCTCTATATTGTAGATATTCTTCGCAAATATTCGGACGAGGAGCATCCTATAAATGCTACCGAAATTTGCGAGCATCTTGCCGAGTTCGCGATTCGTGCCGAGCGTAAGGCCATATATGACGACATTGAAAACCTTATCTTTTACGGATTCGATATAATTAAAACCCGCACCCCCAGAACGGGATTTTTCCTTGCCTCCCGGGAATTTGAGTTGCCCGAAATATATCTTCTTACCGATGCGGTGCAGTCGGCAGATTTTATAACCCCAAAAAAGACCCGCGAGCTGGTGGCAAAGCTGGAAACAATGATGTCGGCCGACCAGGCCAGAGCCAGGGAAAACAGTATATATATCGACTACCGTCACAAGTGCGATAACGAGGAAATATATATAAGTATAGATACCCTTCGTACCGCCATAGAGGAGGGTAAAAAGGCTTCGCTTAAATACAGAACCCGCAAAATAACCGAGGACAGAAAAATAACGGTCAGCGAAAAGGAGTTTGTGGTAAGCCCATATGCCCTTATCTGGATGGACGACCATTATTATCTGGTGTGTAACAACGAAAGGTACGACAACCTTATGCACCTGCGCCTTGACAGAATGAAGTCGGTTTGCTGTCTTGAACAGCCCTACCGCCATTTCAGGGAGGTCAGCGAGTATAAGGAGCGCTTCGATATAGCCGACTATGCGGCAAAAAGCTTTAATATGTACGGCGGCGAGCTTCGGGAGATAGAACTGGCCTGTAATTTCGGCATACTCGAGCAGGTTATCGACCGTTTCGGTGACAGAATACATATCATAGGCTTGGACGACGGCCGTTTCAGATTCCGTATAAAAGGAATGGTAAGCGAAGGACTCGTGGGCTGGATAATGCAGTTTTGCGGCGAGATTGAGGTCTGCTCACCCCCTGAACTTCGCAGTATGATATGTGAAAAACTGGAACTTTTAGAGAAAACTTATAAAAACTAAAAAAAGTACTTGATTTTTTGCCGAGGACTGTGTATAATAATCTTCGGCCAATATGGAGAAGTCGCGTAGTTGGTCGAGCGCGCACGATTGGAAATCGTGTAACCATTAAAAGTGGTTCGAGGGTTCGAATCCCTCCTTCTCCGCCAGGAACTGACAAGTTTTTCTTGTCAGTTTTTCTTTTAATCTTAACACAAAACATATCCCCGACTTTTACTAAGT
>JAXJWR010000189.1:0-14345 GCA_036307905.1 Acutalibacteraceae bacterium | reverse complement strand
GTATTATAAGGCTTTTCAGCAAGATTTGGGGCAAATTTACCCGAAAAACCAAATTTTCACTATGACTCACACTCGTAGCCGTTGGGGTTTTTAGACTGCCAATTCCAGGAGTCTTTACACATATCGTCTACGTTCTTTTTAGCCTCCCAGCCCAGAAGGTCTTTAGCCTTTTGTGCGTTGGCATAAACTTCGTCGGGGTCGCCGGGGCGGCGGGGGTCGATAACATAGGGCACGTCTGCACCTGAAGCCTTAACAAAGGCATCGCGAAGCTGAAGTACCGAGATACCGTTTCCTGTTCCGAGGTTAATGGCCTCGCAACCCTCGTTAGCAAGGGCCCAGTCAACAGCCTTTACGTGGCCTTCGGCCAGATCGACAACGTGGATATAGTCGCGAACGCCGGTACCGTCAACGGTGTTATAGTCGTTACCAAACACGTGAAGTTTTTCAAGTCTGCCGACAGCAACCTGTGCAATATAGGGCATGAGGTTGTTGGGGATTCCCTTGGGGTCCTCACCGATGGTTCCGCTTTCGTGGGCGCCAATGGGGTTGAAGTAACGAAGCAGGGCGATAGACCAGCTGTTATCGGACACGTATACGTCGCGGAGCATTTCCTCGATGAAATACTTGGTTCTGCCATAGGGGTTGATGGCGCCGAGGGGCATATCCTCGGTTAAGGGCATTTCCTTGGCAACACCGTAAACGGTTGCGGAGGATGGGAATACAATTTTTTTACAGCCAAACTCACGCATAACCTCTAAAAGAACGAGGGTGGAAATAAGGTTGTTATCGTAATACTCGATAGGCTTTGCAACCGATTCGCCAACGGCCTTAAGGCCTGCGAAATGAATGACTGCGTCTATTTTATTTTCGGTAAAGATTTTACGCATAGCCTCGCGGTCGCGAACATCCTCTTTATAGAACTTAATTTTTTTGCCAACGATTTTTTCAACCCTTTCGAGAGACTTTTCGCTGGAGTTATCAAGATTGTCGACCACGATAACGTCGTAACCTGCCTTTGTAAGCTCGATACAGGTGTGGCTGCCGATATATCCTGCGCCACCGGTAGTTAAAATTGCCATTTGAAATCACACTCCAAATAATCTTTCTAAATATGTATTATACACTTATTGCATAAGATTGTCAATCACGCTTTGTGAAAAATGGTATATTTACAATCAACAGATTTTGTTATATAATATAAGTCCACAACTTTTGAGAAAGGAGCAACCAATATGAATTATATGATAAACCCGACGGCTTTGGCATCCGCATTTTTAATGCCCTCCTCGGTAGTTGATGCATCTATTAAGCTTGCAAGTCATACCCAGCTTAAAGTGTTGCTCTGTTTTCTTAGAAATCTCTCCAACGGGGCCGACCAAAAATCGGTGGCCGAATTCTTAGGCCTTCCCGAAAGCGAGGTAGGCGATGCGCTTGAATTCTGGGCGCAGGCAGGGGTATTAAATGCTATTGGCAGCAGGGAATCGGCTAAGACCGAGGCTCCCGCACAGGAAAAGAGCAAGCCTGCCGTAAGGCCCCAGACGGTTAAGCCCACTCGCGAAGAAATTTTCTCAGCGGCGGCGTCAGACGAAACTCTGGCCTGGCTTTTAAGGGAGGCTGAAATGAAGCTTGCACGCTCGCTTCGCCTTTCGGAAATGCAGACTCTCGCCTGGCTTTATCTTGACCACGGTATGGACGCATCTCTTATACTCACCCTTATCGCCTATGCCATAGAGGAAGGCAAGCCCACAACCGCATTTATTGAAGGAACTGCTCTTAAATGGATTGAAAATGGTGTTTCTACCCTAAGTGAGGCCGATGCATATATAAACGAACGTAATATGCGCAAAACCGCATGGGGTATGGTGGAAAAGGCCTTCGGTATTGAACACAGAATGCCCAGCGAAAAGGAACTTACATTTGCCAACGACTGGGTTGTAAATTGGGGCTTCTCCCGAGAGATGCTTCGTGAAGCCTATAACCGCTGCATCGATAAAAATGCCAAGATTTCTATGGCATATATAAACTCTATTTTAAAAAGCTGGTTTGAAAAAGGAATAAAAACTCCCGAAGATATTGAGAAAGAATCTGCTGCGCCAAAAGCAAAGTCCGGCAAAAAGAGTGACGACGGCTTTGGTGCATACGATAAATCTCTCGTTGATAAGCTACTTAACAGCGACGACGATGAAGAATAGATAGGAAATTGTAATGGGACTTAGCAGAGAAATTTACGAAAAAGCCATTAAAATTAAAAACGATACCATAAAAAAGGCTCAGCAGAACTACGAGGCAGACCTTGCAAAGCTTCGCGAGGATGACCCTGAGTTTCGCGAAATAGAAACAGCCCTTGCAAAGGCAGGCAGCAGCATTGCCATTACCGCTATGTCGGGTGATACTGCCGCGCTCGGCCGTTTACAGGAATTTTGCACCGAAAAAAATGCCCGCAAAAAGGAAATTATGGCAAAAGCCGGAATTATAAAGCCCGAAGTTTTCTGCACAGCTTGTGGCGACAGCGGATATAAAAACGGTAAGCTTTGCGACTGTATCACAGATATTGCAAAGAAGCTGGCATACGAGGATATGTCCCGTTCCCTTCCCCTAAGCCAAAGCGGACTTGACAGCTTTTGTCTTGACTATTATCCCGATTGTGCCGACGAGGGCGGAACCAATCCCAGAAAAAGGGCGGCCGCCATACTGAAGCTTTGCCGCCGTTTTGTGGAAGATTTCCCCGACGACTGCCGTTCCCTTCTCTTTATGGGGGGAGCAGGACTTGGAAAAACGCATCTTTCCCTGGCTATTGTGTCGGAAATTTCGGCAAAGGGCTACGGAGTGGTTTACGGCTCGGCTCAGAATCTGTTTTCCCGGGCCGAGAAGGAGCATTTCTCCTTTAGCGGAGAAACCACCGCACAGGACAGTCTGCTGAACTGCGACCTTCTGGTTATAGATGACCTGGGAACCGAGTTTTACAGCAGCTTTACCTCTTCCCTTTTCTATAACATTATAAATTCCAGAATGCTTAGCGGTAAGCCCACCGTGATTAACACAAATTTAAGCTTTGACGAGCTTGAAAAGCGCTATACCGCACGCATCACCTCAAGATTTATAGGAAGCTACGATATGCGGATATTCGTTGGACAGGATATTCGACAGATAAAAGCCATGAAATAATAAAATTACCCCTCGGTTACACGATAACCGAGGGGTTTGTTATTTAAAATTCTACATATGCAGTCTTTGTGAAATCGGAGAGGGTGAAGGCGGTTATATCGTTTTGGGTGACGAGGTAGAAATGGTCGTCAATCCAGACGAAACGGGCATCGTAGGCGTATTTACCCTGTAATTCTTTTTCGCACTTAACCGCGAAGCCGTTTTCGGAATATCCGTAGACGTACATACGGAAGATTCCCGAATAGTCGGCGGCCACAAAGGCGATTATATTTTTATCGCTATCCACCATTATAGCCTTGTGGTTATTGCTTGCTTCTGACCAATCGGCATCTATTTCGGTGACGTGGTTTTCAGTAACCTTTTCGGGACTGCTTATATCAAACATAGATATTTTCAGGCCTGTTACCGAGCCTTCATTGGTGGCAGATTTGCCGAATCCGAAAAGAAGATTATCGCTAAAGGGGTGGAGATACTCGGAAAATCCGGGAATTTTAAGCTCGCCCAGGATGGTGGGGTTTTCGGGGTCGGACAGGTCGACGCTGAAAAGGGGGTCTACCTGACGGAAGGTTACAAAATAACCCGTTTTGCCCATAAATCTTACCGAATACACCCTTTCGTCCTTTGCAATATTCTCGATTTTGCCGATAGTTTTAAGGCTGTCGTCCAGGACGTACAGTGCATTTGTGGAGGTGGAGGTGGTTTCGCTGACACCCGAAATGGATGCGGCACTGTCGGAGGTGTAAGCAATGCCTGTAGTGGTTGTAATATTATTTGTTGTTACTATACGGAGGTTATCCTCGTATTCGTCCATAGAAAACTGATTCAGGGGTCTTCCGTTAATTTTGCCGGTAGCCAAGGTGGTTATATTATCTTTTTCAAGGTCGAGCTTAACTACGGTGGTTTCCTCCGAAAAGATTTCGGTATCGCCCTGAGCTTTGCGGTTATGGCTTGTGAAGGTGAAATACAGATGCTCGGTATTGGCATAAACGTTTTCTGCTCCGCCCAGCACCGCCTCGTTGGCGGTTGCCTTGCCAGACTCGATATCCACGGCCGAAATTACCAGATAGGAAGGCATTTTAGAGTTTTCGATTACCGAAATATCGCGGGGGGAAACAGGCGTGCCGTCTACGCAGGGAATATAGGTTTCGGGCTTATCTTCTTCAAGGTCTGCCCCGTACACCCAATGATTAGACATCAGATACAGGGTACCGTCGATCATACGGGCGTCGGCATAGACACCGTTTTGCATTACTGCTGAGGTTTCGTAAGGGGAAACCTTTCCGTCTACGCAGAAGAATCTGACACCGGTGGTACCACCTTCGTAACCGTAGCTTGTAACCACCACCGCAAGAGTATTTTTATACACAAACATACTGCGAGCGGTTTCGCCGTTATGGGCTACCGCACGGCTGAAAAGCACCCTGGGGTTGCCGTTTGCAGGGTCAACAACCGTAAGGACTCCATTTTTAAGGGAGTAGATATAACGTCCGTCGGTTTTTACTATGTCAGCTTCATCCACCCCTGCAACCTGATTGTTGGTTTCGGAGTTTCCTTTGTCGGACTGTGTTCCGTCCTCGGTGGGCTCTATCGAGCTGTTTATGTCTGCTAAATCGTCTCTGGCACCGGGATTGATTCCTGCAAGCAGAGACATATCCCCTGTTGCAAATCCTGTGCCTGTGCTGTAAGAGAAATCTAAATAAAGCTGGTTATTGCTGAAAATATCGGAAATGGTGTTAAACAGCCTGTCGTAGGTGACCTGCGTGTTGAGGTAGGCGGGTTTACTTGGGGTTATGCTGCCGTTTCCCGCCTGACCGGAAATGAAAAATACGCCAAGGGCAAGGCAAAGACTTAATGCCGCTGCAATTATTCCGTTTCGGTTTATACGAAAAGCGGAGGTCGGCTTATTTTCGGAAAGCTTACTTTTAATGTATCGTTTTATGGAGGGGTCCGGGGTTATTTTGAGATTGTCTTCTCTGTATTTGTCGCTAAACATCAGAATTCTCCTTTCAGGGCTTCTTCGAGCCGTTTTCTTCCGCGGGACAGCCGCGTTTTTACGGTGGCTTCTTTTGTGCCTTCGAGATCGGCTATTTGCGCGCAGGAATAGCCCTCGAAATAGTGAAGATGAATAACGGTGCGATATTTCAGGGGAAGCTTCATAACCTGGTTATAAACCTCGCTGACCTCGTGCTCGGGGGCAGAAATACCTTCGTGGAGGGGGTCCGTAAGACGCATAAATGCAGCAGTAAGCAGATTTTTTGAAGAGTTTACCGTTACCTTTAAAAGCCAGGCCTTGAGGTGTTCTTTATCAGAAAAGGCTTTATCGGTTTTCATTAGTTTTAAAAACACGGTTTGCAGAATATCCTCGGCGTCAAATCGGTTGCCCGTTCTGGCATATGCAAGACGATAAACCGTATCACAAAAGGTGTCGAATACAGTTTCTATGGTCATACCGTCGGGAAATCTTTCGCACATCGTTTTCACCCTCTTTCACCTATAACACAAATCAAACCCCTAAAAGGTTTCAAAAATTTAAAATTTTTCCTCTTTTGGAATATTTTGAGCAAGAGAATGATTTCTGTAAGCAGGGTCGTTTGTGACCTCTTTTATGGTTTGGATAAAATCGGGAATAAAGAATTCTTCATCTTCACTTTCCAGTTCGACCTCTAAAAAAGCCTGATTTTTCCAGAAGGGAAAAATATCTATTTCCACCAGTTTTCCGCAAAAGGGCAGACGGTAGCGGATTTTTTCGAGGGGTTTTCTTTCGGGGTCTGAAAAGGAGAAAAGCCTTTCGTACTCGTCCCTTGTAATTTCACATTCGGTTTCGATACGGGTGAGGTTTGTAAGATGCTTTTTAACGGTTTTTATGTATTTTACCTCGCCCTTTTCTTCCCATTTGCGAATACGTATTCCAAGCCCTGTATAGGTTTGGGTTATGTTTACAATCTGTACTCCCGGGAAGGCCTGCAGCAGCTCCTCATCGGGCATTTTAATAAGATATTTTCGTTCTATTTCAAGGTTTTTCAAACGAATTCCCCCATATAATCAAACCCTCGAAAAACGAGGGTCTGATACTTAGTATTTTGGATTATATATTATCTCGTCAAGCATTGTAAGCTGTTTTGTGGCAAAGCCGGTTATCTGATTTATATTGTTATTGGATTTTCCCGGAAGATGGGGCCAGGTTTCGTCGTCGGCTTCTCTGACCATTTCGGGAATGGCTGAGCCGAACAATTCAAACTGTAGCCTTATGTTTTCGGGTGTGAGCACAGCAGCCCTGAGTTCTTTATACCTTGCTTTAATTTCGCTTCTAAAGTTTAAAAACACCTTTTTATAAAGGTTATTTGAGTGTTGAAAACGGATGGTTCCGTTATTGCTTATATAAGGCAAAGTTCTGCCGTTTTCCTCCACTTTGGTACCGTCCCAATAAAGTCCCCAGGTGGCATCCAGGTCGTAAAGAGAGACTATCCATTTTTTACCGTCGTAGGTGACGTAGTTTATGTTTTTGGCGGTGTTGTCGACAGCATCCATAGCGTAGGTATATATCAGTGCATCAATAACCGAGTTTACGTCAATATACTCCCCTATGCCCTGTCTGAAAGCCTCGCCATCATTACTCTTAACAAATTCGATAAGGCGGTTAAAGCTGTTGCGCACCCAGGTAGTATCGGTAGTGGAGCAGTGCTCTAAATCCCAGCCTGTTAATTTTTCGTCAATAAGACCGCTGAAGTCTACCGAGCCTCCGTACCACTGGTCGGCACAGAGAAGGGCCTGCTTTTTGCTTTGGTCGGTCTTCATTCCGTACAGCCAGTTATCCTTAGGAATGTTAAAGGTGTAAAGGCCGTGAAACTCGCCGTTTATATAAAGCATGATCGGGAACCCGTCAACCATTCCGTAGGTGGGAAGGGCCGCAATATTCGGGTCGAGATTCTTGCGGGTTTTTACTATTTCGGTATAGATATTGCAGCTTACAAGATTTCGGGCGTGGGTATAGTCTACATAGTTGGCCTTGAGACAATATTTATGCTGTTTTCCCCAGCCGAAATCTATATTATTCTTCTTTTCGTGGGCGGCATCCTTATAAAATTTGATGGTATAATTCTTTTTTTCGAAGCCTGCCGAGGAGTTGCCCTGAATTTTTAGGGTAGCAATACTTTCCTCTACCCTGTCGCCGTAGATAAATTTTGCCTGAATGGACTTTTCCTTTGTTTTGCTTATTCCGTCGATGTCACCGTCCACAAAAACGGTGGGAATGTTTATCCACTCGGGTTTTATAAGCTCGGCCTTACCTTCCTCTTCATATCCGCAGAGCTTACAACGGCGGTGCTCGGTACCGTGTTTTGTTAAGGTAGACTGTTCAAGAGGAGTAACATCAAAATCGTGGCCGAGTGCGGGAATTAGGCTTTTGTTCTGTGTGGTTTTATAACACTTTTTACAGGCCTTTATTTCGGTATAGCCACCCTCAGTACAGGTGGGAGCTTTTCCCTCGGCTATAACCTCTTCGTCGTGGGTAATTTCGGCAACGGCAGTTTCCTTGGTGCCGCATTTTTTGCATTTACGCACCTTTTCGCCCGTGTTATAACAGTCGGGCTTTTGGGTGATTTTCCAATCTCCAAATTCGTGGGTGCAGGTGGAAGGGTCACCATTTGCGCAGGAGGTGAAAAACATACAAATAGCAAGTAAAATCGCAAAAAGTTTTATAATCTTCATATGCTCGCCTCCTTTTAATTTATTTTACTAAATTAAAAAGAATTAGTCAAGAGCATATGTTTGCCGGACTTGGTATTCGGTCACACCGTCGGCTATTGCCCTGAATACCGAGCCGCAACCCGCAGCCGAATTTTCGGCCAGAACGGTAACGGCATATTTCGGGTTTTCTAAAGGAAAAAATCCGCAAAACCAAGAGTTGGTTACCTTTTTACCGTTTTTTACAATACCTGTTTGGGCAGTGCCCGTTTTTCCTGCCGCCGTGGTAAGATTTGGCTTGGCCGCCGTACCTGTTCCCTCCTCCTCTAAAACGGTACTAAGGTCATATCTGAGCCGGCGGGCGGTTTCCTCCGACATTACCCGAACTGATGCGGGTAACAAAAGCTCCTTTGATTTTCCGTTTTGAATTATTTCTTCTACCAAGGATACGGGTCGATAGCTGCCGTTTCCTGCTATGGCCATATACATATTGGTTATAGCAAGCGGTGAAAGCATAAGCTCCCCCTGCCCTATGGAGATATTTGCCATAGCGCGGGCGGTCAGATTTTCGGGTAATACCGTGCCCAGGCTGCCTGCCCTGCCTACAAGTCCATCGGCCAGATAAACCGTCGATTCGAAGCCTGCCTTTCGAGCCGTTTCAAAAACCTTTTCGGCCCCAACCTCTCCTATATAGTTGTAAAAGTATGAGTTGCAGGAAAACTTAAGGGCCAGGGTCATATCCACAGGACCGTGACCGTGAAGGCGGTGACAACTGAAGGTAAGCCCCTCCACGTCGGTATAGCCTACACACTCGGTCGAGAAGTTTTTTCCCGTTTCGTAGCCTGCGGCAGAAACGTAGGGCTTAAACACCGAGCCAATATTATAGGTGGACAGCAGGCGGTTGAGCAGAGGTTTATTGGAATCCTTCATTGCCGAGGCAAGGTCGCTAAGCTTATAGTCGGGTCGACTTACCGCCGCCCTTATTTTGCCCGTTGCTACCTCGGTAACAACAACGGCCCCACATTCTATATTCATAGCCGCCTGCTCGGTTATGCGCTGAAGGTCTTTATCTATGGTAATTTTTATACCTTCGTTTTCCTTTGCATAATCGTACCTGAACTCTATATCCTCCCCTTTAAGCACCTTACCTTGTCCGTTTAAAATGAAGGTCACGGAATTTTGTTTTTCGCCCTTTAATATTTCGTCGTAAGAGGCCTGAAGGCCGCTGACACCAATACCTCGGCTGTCGGTATAGCCTATAATATGCTTGGCCGCAAGACTGTCGTCGGCATTAACCGAGGTTTCCACACAGTAGATACCTTCGCACTCCACAGGTTGGGAAACCCTTTGCACCGAAAAGCCGTTTTGGGTAAGTTCTTTGGTAATCTGTTCTATTTCGATGCCCGAAAAATATTTATAAACGGCGGTCATAGCCGACGGTGTATTGAAGATTACGGCATACACCGTGGTTTTTGAATTTGTAAGCTTTTGTCCGTTACAATCGTAGATTGTTCCGCGACTTACATTCAGCGGCACCACTCTACGGACGGGGTTTGAGCTTGCCGAGGAATAGACCTCGTTTCGCATAACGGAAAAAACCCTGAGAACACATATAAAAAGCATTATTACTGCCATAGTATAACAAGCAATTACACGTTTTGAAGAAATCTGCATATAAAAACCTCCCCCATCATTATTGACAGGGGAGGTTTTCGTTAATCACATTTCATTCTGAGCATTGAACCCACCTTTACGGGGTGTTCAAAGGGGATTTTAATTTTCATCATGGGGTGAGGTGCAGAGTCGATGGGATTGCCTTCCTCGTCGTAAAGCTCCTGCACGTTTACGATAAAGGGCTTTTCCTTGGGGGAAAGACAATCGAGCTGTGCGCCGCGCCAAAATTTATTTTTAAGTGTGGCAATTATACAGCCGTCCTCGTATCCGTCCACGGTGGCGGCCACCGCGTAATCGCGCACGTAACCTGCATTTTGATAGGTTTGAGCATTCTGCGGAGGTCCAAAATAAAAGCCTGTGCTGTAATTTCTGTGGCTAATTTTATTAAGCTCCTCGGTTACCCAGACGGGAAGACTCCAATCCTCATAGTTTTGTTTAAGACTATCCAGGGCGCCTCGATAGGCGTTTGCCGTTACTGCAACATAGTATTGGGATTTTGCCCTTCCCTCAATTTTAAGACTTCCAACCCCTGCCTCGTGCATTTCTTTTAAATGCTCGGCCATACAAAGGTCGTTGGCATTAAGAATGTAGGTTCCTTTATCGGTTTCGGTTATATCGAAATGCTGGCCCTCGCGGTTGGTTTCTACAAGAGAATATGACCAACGACAGGGCTGAGCGCAATCTCCGCGGTTGGCGTCTCTGCCCGTCATATAGCTTGAAAGCAGACATCTGGCAGAAAAAGAGACACACATAGCGCCGTGCATAAAGCACTCCAGCGTAAGCTCCTTGGGAGTTTTCGCCCTGATTTCAGCAATTTCCTCGAGGGAAAGCTCGCGAGCGGTTACCACACGGGCGGCTCCCATATTATAAAAAGCGTTGGCCGTTTCATAGTTCACTACACCCGACTGCACCGACACGTGCAGCTCGCAGTTGGGGGCATATTTTTTAACCATACCTATGGTGCCGAGGTCTGCGGCGATAACGGCATCTGCACCTGCATCCTGCACCATCTCTAAAAATGCGGGGATGCGGCAAATCTCGTTGTTATGGGGCAGCGTGTTGCAGGCGATATGCACCTTTACTCCCCTATCGTGGGCATATTTTATACCCTCACGCATTGCCTCCTCGCCAAAGTTGGAGGCGGCGGTACGCATACCGAATTCTTCACCAGCTATATAGACTGCATCTGCACCGAAATCTACCGCTGTTTTAAGACGGGTAAGGTCTCCGGCAGGGCAAAGAAGCTCCGGTAGGGTGATTTTATCAGTAGTATTCATATATCCATTTTCCTGCATTTTGAAGTTTTTTAATAGTATCGGAATGACCTGCGGCAGAAGAATTATAGTAAAATTTTCCGTCGCTGTCGGTTACAAAATAGGTATGAGCGAAGTTTTCGCTGGGCATAAAGGCGGCCTTTATTGCCGCTTCTCCCGAAGAACAAAGGGGTCCGGGAGGCAATCCTTTAGCCACATTCTGAGTATCGTATCTGCCGTCGCCCTTCATACTTTTATCGTAATAAATGGTGGGAGAAGAACCCAGCATCGGGAAGGAGGAGGACATATTAAGACGGTTATGGAACACTGCCGAAACGTTGGGCATTTCCTTTGTGTCGATGCCCGATTCAAGCTGAATTATAGAAGCAAGAGTAAGCATTTCGTGAATGGTATATCCCATATCCTCGGCATTTTTTATCATCTGGTCGGTGATTATTTCCTCGGTACGCTCGAGCATACGGTTAATCGCCTTTTCGGCACAATCCTTGGAGATGCACTCCTTGGCGGTAGCATTTTCGCCGCCACATTCGGTACAGCCGCAGAAATAAAAATCGTAGGTATCGGCAAAGAGGTAACCCTCAAGAGGATAATAGGTGTTTTCTTTGTCGGCGGTGCTGAGCAGACGGGAGGAGAAATCCACCTGCTCGAGGGCGGCAAAAAAGTCTGCCTTCTTGCAGACACCTGCCTTAGAAAGCAGGGTTGCTATTCCCGGAACGGTAACGTCCTTTTTGTTCACGTTTTTGGTATAGTCGTAAAGGGTAGTTCCCTCGGGTATTGTGACGGTTACGGTTTGGGCAACGGCGCCTTTTGTTGTAAGCAGTTCTGCGATAGCCTCATAGCCGATATCGTTGCTAAACTCGTATGTACCGTACTGGTAAAGTCCCTCGCTGCCCGAAAGGCGGGAATAAACCCTGAAAAGCAGAGGACTGTCGATAGCTCCTGCATCCTCTAAAAGGCCTGCAATGGTAGATACTGCAGCACCCTTTGGAATATTTACGGTACAAAGTTCACCGTTTCGGGAGGTTCCCTTATAATCTGCAAGGGCAGAGAAAATCAGAACTGCTGCGGCTGTTATAGCTGCAGCAACCACACCCAGAATTATATAAAGAAGGGTATGTTTTTTCTTTACAGCGGTTTCGACTTCAACAGTTTCCTCGGTAAGGCTGTCAAGATCTATGCTTTTTTCGTTTTCCATAAAAATCTTCCTAAAATTTATTTTGAATTACAGGTTTTTATCCTTTTATCGGTGACCACTATATCCACCTTTCGGTCGAACCTTCCGTGGTACATAAAGGGTTTAAGCTCGTCGGAGTAGCAGATGCCCGCCGAAATGCCTGTAAAACGAACCATATAGCGGTCGTAATACCCCTTCCCGTAACCGATACGATAACCCTTCATATCGAACTGCATACCGGGGACTATCATAAGACAGCCCGAAAAATCGGTAACAATGGGAAGGGTGGGGTCGGGCTCCAGAACCGAAAAGGCTCCGGGAGAGACCTGCTCGAAGGAGTCGATATAATGAAACTCCATATCTCGGGTATCGGGAATACAGCGTGGAATAGCAACACGTTTTCCGTCGGCCCAGGCATTTTTAATTATTTCTACCGTATCAACCTCTATGGGGGTGGACATATAAATGAGCAGGGTCCCCGAAGGGCGATATTCCTTGAGCTTTCGCACGTTTGCGGCGATACATCCGTCCAATTCCGTTTTGCGAGCAGGGTCCATTTCTCCCCTTCGCTGACGGCAGGCAAGACGAAGCTCCTGCTTATATTTTCTTATATCTATCGGGCGCATTGCATTGACTCCCGCAGTTCCTCAGACACCTTGCTGTTGCCCATAAGAAGATCTACAATGGCAAAGCCGAATTCGAATACGGCACCTGCACCGCGAGCTGTAATAACGTTACCGTCGGTGACGGTGGGAGCATTTACATAACGAGCGCCCACAAGCTCTTCCTCGAAGCCGGGATAACAGGTTGCGGCCTTTCCGCGAAGGATACCCAGGCGGCCCAGCACAGAGGGTGCGGCACAGATAGCGCCCACAAGCTTACCTCTTTTAAAGGCTTCTTTGGCGGCATTGCATACCGTTGCGTTTGCCATAAGATTACGGGTGCCGGGCATTCCGCCGGGAAGCACTACTCCCTGAAGTCCCACAGAGGCAAACTCGCCTGTTTTAATGTCGGCGGTGACCCTTATTCCGTGAGCACCGACAATTTCTTTTTTATCTACTCCTACAGTAGTGACCTTAAGTCCTGCACGGCGAAGGATGTCAACTGTAACAAGCGCTTCGGCCTCTTCAAATCCGTCGGCTAAAAATACGTATATCATATTTATCTCCTTTAAACTATCTTTAAAGCTTCTGCAAGAACGTCATCTGCGATATCCTCGATGGTGCGAGGCTCGCCGTCCTTAGCGCAAGAAATTTTAACCCAATCAGAATAATCTGCCGTAAACAGGGCGGCTTTTCTGCACTTGTTAAGATACTCCAGGTCACATTCGTGAATATCCTTGTGTCCACCGTCGGCATTATAACGCTTGTCCAGAAGCTTTTGAGAAACCTCGGTAGGCATATCAAGGAAAATGACCTTGTCGGGCTTGGGTATGCCCAGCTTTTGATATTCAAAATCGTACAGCCAGGAGAGAAAACCCTCCCATTCGTTTTCGGGGAGTTTTGAACACTGGTGAACCGCATTGGAGGTGGTGTATCTTCCCGAGATTATTACACCGCCCCGGTTATAATAATTTCCCCAATCCTTTTTAAAGGACGCAAAGCGGTCAACCGCATAGAAGCAGGAAGCGGCATAGGCGTTTACGTCGCCGGGTTTTTTGCCGAACTGACCTGCAAGGTACATTTTAACAAGAGCAGAGGAATCATCCTCATAGCAGGGGAAGGAAACGGTACGACAATCTATTCCAAGCTTTTTAAGTCCTTCGGGGAGTTTTTCGAGTTGGGTTGACTTTCCGCTTCCGTCAAGACCTTCGATTACAATAAGTTTTCCCATAATTATTTAAGTCCTTTGTAAAATTCGCGTACCTGCTTTATTTTTCCACAGGTCATACTGCCCTCGGGACAGCCGCCCGAAACGCAGGAAGGCCCCGCATTTTTAAAGAGATTGGGGGCAATCTCAAGCACCAGGCCGAGCATCTGGTCGGCAACCTCTTTAATTTCCCACTGTGCGCGGTTGCAACAGCGGTGACGGAAGAAGTTCATAAGGCTTCGTGCGTTCATTGTAACGACTATTTTTGTTTCGCAGGCATTGGGAAGAAGGAAACGGGCATCTTCGAAGGCTTTTTTCTTAGCCTTTTTTACCGCTTCTTTTTCCTCCATACCGGCGGCCATAAAAGTTTCGGTATGTTTTTTGGTGAGGAGGTCGGCCAGGTGCTTATATCCTGCATCAATAGCCTCCATCTGGCGGATGAACTCCTCCTTGGCTTCGGGGATAGCCTCTACCTCGGGAGGAATGACATACTCGAAGCTGTCCTCGCTGACGTAACGCTGACTTTTCTGGGAGTAGGAGGCTATTCTGTGACGGACAAGCTGATG
>JAXJWR010000188.1:0-5542 GCA_036307905.1 Acutalibacteraceae bacterium | reverse complement strand
CTCTAATCTTATGCCTAACTGCAACTCCATTTAGCCCGTTTTTTATGCAAATATCCAAAAATATCCGAGAACCAGAAGGCCAAGTACAATTCGGTAATAACCGAAGGCCTTGAAATCCTTTTTCTTGATGTAGCCCAGCAGGAATTTAATAGCCAGAATCGAAACCACAAAGGCGGATACCATTCCTACCGCCAGAATTACAAATTCTGCCCCCGTAAATCCGAAGCCGAATTTAAGTATTTTAAGTAGGCTGGCGCCTGCTATTACCGGTACCGCCAGGAAAAAGCTGAATTCTGCCGCAACGGTTCTGGAAACACCCAGAATTATTGCACCGAGAATGGTTGCGCCCGAACGGGAGGTTCCGGGAATGATGGAAAGGACCTGAAACAGTCCGATAAGTATGGCATCGCGGTAGGTAAGCGCCTTCATTGAAATTACCTTGGGTTTGCGTTTGGCGTTTATACTTTCGACCACGATGAAGAGAATACCATATATTATGAGGGTTGCGGAAATTACGGTGGCTTCCAGCTTGGAATCCACAAGGAGGCTTTCCACCCAATCATCCAGCAGGATTCCTGCAATGGCGGCAGGGAGCATTGCCACAATAACCTTGGCCCAAATCATCATACTTTTACGCTTGATATAACCCTTTTCCTTAGAAGTGAAGGGCCACAGCTTATTCCAAAATATGACAACCACAGCGAGAATTGCGCCAAGCTGTATAACGTAATCGAACATTTGGGTAAAGCCATCACTTACGTTATCCAGCGCCAGCAGGTTGCCCGCCAGTTTAAGATGACCGGTACTGCTTATGGGTAGCCATTCGGTTATTCCTTCGATAAAGCCTAAAATAAGCGACTTTATAATATCTAACATAAAATTTCACCTGTTTCAGTGTAATGGGGTCAGTCGAGACTGACCCCACGATTATACTACGAAAGAAGCTCTTTGTAAAGTTTAATATATTCCCCTGCCGAAACATTCCAACCGTTGTCGATAGAGAGGGCCTTGTTGCGAAGAGCAGTCCAACCCTGCTTGTCGTGATCGTACATACCGATGGCGCGCCAGATGGCATCCAGCATCAGATGGGCATTGTAGTTATCGAAAACAAAGCCGTTTCCATCCTCCAGCGAAATATCGGTTATGGTATCGTTAAGGCCGCCTGTTTTACGTACAATGGGAATTGTACCGTAGCGCAGAGCAATCATCTGAGCGAGGCCGCAAGGCTCGGACTTGGAGGGCATAAGGAATATATCGGCGCCTGCATATATTTTTCTGGCAAGGTGGGGAATGAAGCCCAGCTTAAAGGCAACCTTATCCTTATATTTTTGCGACATCTCGTAGAAGAAGGTTTCGAACTCCCAATCACCGGAGCCGAGAATTACAACCTGAAGATTTGCCCTCAGCATATCCTCAAACACGCATTTTACCAGGTCGAAACCTTTATGACCCACAAGGCGGGACACTATGCCGATAACGGGGACGTCGGGGTTTTCGGGCAGACCCATATATTTTTGCAGTTCCGCCTTATTTACTGCCTTATTTTCGGGGGCTTTTGCAGAATAGTTTGCAAAAACAGACTTATCGGTTTCGGGGTCGTACACGGCGGTATCGATACCGTTTACTATTCCGCACAGCTTGTGACGGTTCTGCTCGAGAATGGGGCTGAGACCGTGAGAATACTCTTCGGTAAGAATTTCGTTGGCGTAGGTGGGCGATACGGTGGTTACCACGTGGGCACACTGTATGGCCGCCTTCATAAGGTTTACGCAACCATCAAATTCTACCAATTCCCTTGATTCCTCGGGGAGACCTAAAACGTCGTTTATAAGCTCGTATCCGTATATGCCCTGATACTGAATGTTATGTATCGTGAATACTGTTTTGATGCCGATATAACGCAGGTCGTGGCAATAAAAACGGTCGAGATAAACGGGTATCATAGCGGTCTGCCAGTCGTTACAGTGGATTATATCGGGTGCGTAATCAATATAGGGAAGGATTTCGAGAACGGCTCGGGAAAAGAAGGCGAAACGCTCGGCATCGTCGTAATGTCCGTAAAGACCTTCTCTTTTGAAATAGTACTGATTGTCGATAAGGTAGTAAATAACACCTTCGTGACGTGCTTCAAATATTCCACAATACTGACGTCTCCAGGCAACGGGGACGGTAATTGAAGTTATAAACTTCATTTCGGCCTTCAGCTCTTCGGGAACGTTTGCGTAGAGGGGCATTACCACACGGCAACCCACAAGACGGCGGCGAAGTGCCTTAGGCAGGGCGCCTGCAACGTCGGCAAGTCCGCCCGACATAGCGAAGGGGTAGGCTTCGCTGGATGCGTATAGAACTTTCATTTGTTTTCTCCCTTTAAGCAACCACGAATAATCCGAATTGATTTTAAAGGGAGGATTTTCGTCGTTGCTATGTTAAAATACTCGTAAATGCACAAAGCATTTACTGCGTTTTGTGCCTTGCACCAACAAGAATCCCTTCCTTTAAAATTCTTCGACCCTAAATGAGTAGAATTTCGAGGGATTTTTGGTGCGAAGGAGTTTATAAAGCTGTCGCTTATAAGCGACAACAAACCGAAAAGAGCCGAAATTATGCCGTTTGGGGCAACTTCGGGTTATTCGCGATTGCTTATATAACAGAGTTCTTTTCGATATAGGTCTGTGTTTTATCCTTTTTACCGTCAACCGCCTGATTGTCGGTAATCTTTACAAAGCGGTCGGTAATCACGTTTCGAACGATACTGTCTTTACCTACCGTTGTACCTTCCATAAGCACGCAATTTTCGATTATTGCGCCCTTGGCTACCTTAACACCGCGGAATAGCACGCTGTTTTTAACCGTACCTTCAATAATACATCCGTCAGCGATGATGGCATTCTTAGCCTTGGCAGAGATGCCGTATTTTGCAGGCATATCGTCGCGGGTTTTGGTATAGATGGGGTTCTTGCGACTGAATACGTCGTCGCGAACCGAGCTGTCCAGCAGAGCGAGATTTGCCTTGAAATAATTTTCGGGACTGTCCATAACGGCCGAGAAGCCCTTATGCTCGAAACCGTAAATTTTATATTTATTGTAGCCCTTGCTGAAAATTCCGTGGGAAAGGCTTACACGGCCTGCGTTAATTTCACTTACCACGATGTCGATAAGAAGCTCGCGGCCGATAACCATAACGTCCAGACTGTAGTCGCAGTTCATATTTTCTTCCAGATTTACTGCTACAATGCGACCGCAGGAATCGAACTTGAAATCGAGCATATCGTTTTGTCCTTCGGGCTTGTCGCCTCTGGTGTAAACTACGGTAACATCGGCATCCTTTTCCTTATGATAGGAAAGGAGCTTCTTTACGTTTATGTTTGCAACAACGTCGCTGTCGCAAAGCACTACATTCTCTTCGTTTGACTCCAGCAGATATTCGAGTATGCCATAGATGGCCTCTAAACGGCCCTTATAAACCTGTGCATCGGGGGAGGCATAGGGAGGAAGGATGGAAAGACCGCCGTTTTTACGGTCGAGATCCCAGGGCTTGCCGTTTCCGACGTGGGTCATAAGAGAGTGGTAGTTGGCCTTTGTGATAACGCCAACCTTATCGATTCCCGCATTGGAGAGGTTGGAAAGAGCAAAGTCTATAAGGCGGTATCTTCCGCCGAAGGGCAGAGAGCCCATTGAACGCTGCTTGGTAAGCTTACCGAGAAGCGCATCGTGTGAGTTGGCAAAAACTATTCCTAAGGTTTTATTTGTGTTCATATTGTTTCACCGTCCGCAACATCATTTGTAATCATTTTGCCGGCAGTAACAGTTGCGTCCTTGCCGACCTTAAGGCCGTCACCTATTACGGCGATTCCCCATTCGTCGATATTTCCGACCGATTCGGGACTTTGACCTACAACGGCATTTTCTGCAATTTCGGTATTTTCTGCTACGATTGCATAACGTACCACTGCGCCCTTACGGATTACCGAGCCGGGCATAACCAGAGAATATTCTACCGTGGCACCCTCTTCTACCGTTACGTTTTCGAAGAGAACCGAGAAATCCAACTTGCCGTGAACGTTACAGCCCACAGTAACCAGAGAGTTTTCTACCTCGGCAGTATCGGAAATAAACTGGGGAGGCAGACCCTGGGTGCCTGAATATATTTTCCATTTGGGGTCGGAAAGGTTTAAATCGATTTTGGGATTTAAAAGGTCAAGGTTGGCATCCCAAAGAGATTCGATAGTTCCAACGTCCTTCCAGTAGTCGGCAAAGCGGTAAACGCACATTTTGTTTCCGTCGGCCAGCATTGTGGGAAGAATGTCTTTACCGAAGTCGTTAGAGGAATTTTCCTTCGCCTCGTCCTCGGTTAGATATTTGCGGAGCTTATCCCAATTAAACACGTAAATACCCATAGATGCAAGGTTGCTTTTGGGTGCTTTGGGCTTCTCCTCAAACTCGTAAATAGAGCCGTCTTCGTTACAGTTGATTATTCCGAAACGGGATGCCTCTTCCATAGGAACTTCAATTACCGAAATGGTACAATCGGCACCTGTTTCCTTGTGCTGATTTATCATATCGGCATAGTCCATTTTATAGATATGGTCGCCCGAGAGGATAAGGACGTATTCGGGATTGTAACGCTCGATAAAATTGAGGTTCTGATAGATTGCGTTGGCTGTTCCCTTATACCAGCCTGCTCCGTCGGTGCTCTGGTAAGGGGGAAGGATATGTACACCGCCTGATTGACGGTCGAGATCCCAATGCTTGCCCGATCCTACGTAATCGGCCAGAGCAAGGGGTTGATACTGGGTGAGGATTCCCACCGTATCAATTCCTGAATTTGCGCAGTTAGACAGAGGAAAATCGATAATACGATATTTTCCCCCGTAGGGCACTGCGGGTTTTGCAATCTTTTTGGTGAGGACACCAAGTCGGCTTCCCTGGCCACCTGCCAGAAGCATTGCTACACATTCTGTTTTTTTCAAAATTCTCATCTCCTGATGATATTATTATTTTATTTATATTCTTTAGGACAGTGTGTTATTACGCCTTGTCCTCGAATTCTTTTTATATACGGTAACCGAAAGTCCGGGAAGGGTTAATTCCACAGAGTTTGGACTGCCGTGCATAGCTATTTTTTCCGACCTTACGCTTTTTGCCTTCTTTTCGGTTTTTCCGCCGAACTCGGCCCAATCAGAGCAGAACACGACCTTATAGCTGCCCTCCTCGGGAACGCCGATGCGGTATTTTTCGCGGGTTACGGGGGTGAAGTTGCAAACTACAACCAGCTCGCTTCCGTTTTTGGCGATTCTGCGGAAGGAAATAATGCTTTGGTCGTGGTCCTCACCGGAAATCCACTTAAATCCCGAAAATTCAACGTCCTGCTCGAAAAGCTCGGGACGGCTTAGGTAAAACCTGTTAAGCGCCTTTACGAAATCTAAAGTAATACGGTGCTTTTCATAGGACAAAAGGAACCAATCCAGCTCTTTTCTGTAATTCCATTCGTCAAACTGGGCGAATTCGTTACCCATAAAGGTGAGCTTTTTGCCGGGGTGGG
>JAXJWR010000187.1:0-3935 GCA_036307905.1 Acutalibacteraceae bacterium | reverse complement strand
GCACCAAGTATAACCGAATGAGGCTCCTCCGCCAGATAGAGGTTTGCTGTGACCGCGACTTTGAACCGCCCACAGTTACCGAAAGTGGCGGAAAGGTGTATATAAATCTTATCGAAAGGGCGGCTCTCAGACTGGAAACGGGAATTTGCCAACTTGCCTGCTCTCCTTCGGGCATCAGCGGAGACGCTTACAGCTGTTTTAACGACGGAAAGGGCAGAGGCTTTATGATTCTCAGCGACGGGATGGGCTCGGGCGGCAGAGCGGCGGTGGACGGCGCCATGGCCTCGGGACTTATGACCCGTCTTTTAAAGGCAGGCTTTGGGTACGATTGCTCCCTTAGCATTTTAAACTCTGCAATGCTCTTTAAATCTACCGACGAATCGCTGGCTACGGTGGACCTGGCCTGTATCGACCTGTTTTCGGGACGGTGCGAAATGCTTAAGGCAGGCGCCGCCCCTACCGTGGTGAGGCGAAGCGGCAGATGCGGTGTTGCACAAAGCACCTCACTGCCTGTGGGAATTCTTCGGGATGTGGGATTCGATAAGGCGGCCGTAAAGCTTCGGGCAGGGGATATAATCGTGTTGATGTCGGACGGAGCCACAGGCGAGGGCACCGACTGGATTTGTGCCGAGCTGGAAAAATTCTCCGACAATACGGCCACCGCCTTGGCTGAACAGCTTGCCCACGCCGCCAAGCGCAGGCGAAGCGACGACCACAGCGACGATATTACGGTTATCGTGGGAATAGTGGAAAAGGCGGTATAATATTTTTATCGAATTCGCTTTGGGTTTTATCTTTATAAAAGATTGTGGTTCAGGGATAAGAGGCTCGTAGAACGAGCAGGGGCAAAACTGCGTTTTGCAGGGGCGCCTTCGGCACAGTAACACAGACCGAATATAAAAGCCCTGTTTGCAAAGCAAACCCCTTTTTCTTACCTTTAAAAAACGGAAGTAACATAAGTTACTTCCGTTTCTTTATCATATCCCAGTATTCTTTAAATTTTTGTTCGGTTTTGTTGTCGCCGGGGGTGTAAAAGGTCATATTTTTAAGCTCATCGGGGAGATACTGCTGGTCTATCCAATGATTAGGATAGCTGTGGGGATATTTGTAAAATTGTCCCGGATTATTGTTGTCTGCCCCGTCGAAATGCTTGTTTTGGAGATGTCGGGGAACGCTTCCGCCTTTGCCCGAATTTACCACGTCAAGTGCGGCAAAAACTGCATCGTGGGCAGCGGTGCTTTTGGGACTTACCGCTACCAAAACCACCGCATCGGCCAGGGGAATGGCCGCCTCGGGCAGGCCTACGGCATTGGCAATATCCACAGCAGACTTTACGATGGGGATTATCTGGGGATAGGCAAGACCCACGTCCTCGCAGGCGCAGACCATAAGCCTTCTGCAGGCGCTGGGCAAATCTCCCGCCGCTAAAAGCCGCGCAAGATAGTAAACCGCCGCATCGGGGTCGCTGCCACGCATAGATTTTTGGTAGGCCGAAACAATGTCGTAATGCTCGTCCCCCTCACGGTCGTATCTAACGGCCGAATGGGCAAGGAGCTGTTCGCAAATCTCGTCGGTAATAGTGGCCTTGCCGTCGGAAAGGCTTGTTAAAACACAAAGCTCCAGGGTGTTAAGGGCGCGGCGCACGTCACCTGAGGAGGCTCGGGCGATTTTTCGTGCTATGGTTTGGTCGATAGAAACCTCGATACCCTTTTCCTCTGCTAAAAACTTGGCCGCCCTTATTATGGGGGCAACAACGTCGTCGGGGGAAAGCTCCTTAAACTCGAAAACCGTGCTTCGGGAAAGGATTGCGTTGTAAACGTAGAAGAAGGGGTTTTCGGTGGTGGAGGCAATCAGGGTTATGTCGCCGTTTTCGATATACTCCAGCAGTATTTGCTGTTGCTTTTTGTTGAAGGACTGAATCTCGTCAAGGTAAAGCAGAACCCCGCCTGCAGTATCTATTCCGCCCAGGTCGCCTATAATAGATTTAATATCGGCGGTGGAGGCGGTGGTTGCATTAAGGCAGTAAAGCTTTTTGCCGCAGCGGTTGGCAATAATTCTTGCAACGGTGGTTTTACCCACACCCGAAGGGCCGTAAAATATTAAATTCGGAATCTCCCCCGATTCAATAATGCGGCGAAGCACCTTGCCCTCGTCCAAAAGATGCTTTTGTCCTGCAACCTGGTCGAGGGTCTGGGGCCGAACACGGTCGGCAAGGGGTTTACTCATTGCTTTCACCTCTTTGATATTAGGGATAAGAATAAGGGGTTTGCTTTGCAAACAGGGCTTTTATATTCGGTCGCCGTTACTATGCCGAAGTCGCACCTGCTCGCATTACGAGCCCCTCTTCTCTAAAGGCTTAATATATTGTTGATATTTTAATATAAGGGGTATTTTTCGCAGATGGCCTTTACGCCTGCTTTGATATATTCCTTATTTGCTTCAAAATCCTTGATTGCAAGGGCAATAAACTCGGCAATTTTGTCGAAGTCCTCGGTATCAAGGCCTCTGGTGGTGGCGGCAGGAGTGCCGATACGAATACCCGAGGTGATGAAGGGGGACTGGGGGTCGCCCGGGATGGCGTTCTTGTTGGCGGTGATGTTCACCTCGTCAAGACGATGCTCCAGCTCTTTACCGGTAACCTCGGTGCCGATAAGGTCAACCAGCATAAGATGATTGTCGGTTCCGCCCGAAACAAGCTTAACTCCACGCTTAACAAGACCGTCGGCCAGGGCCTTGGCATTGTTTATGATGCGCTGCTGATACTCTTTGAACTCGGGCTTTAGTGCCTCTCCAAAGCAAACAGCCTTTGCAGCAATAACGTGCATCAGGGGGCCGCCCTGATTTCCGGGGAAAACTGCCTTGTCGATGGCTTTTGCAAGCTCTTCCTTGCAGAGTATCAGACCGCCACGGGGACCGCGAAGGGTTTTGTGTGTGGTGGTGGTAACGATGTCGGCATAGGGCACGGGACTCATATGAAGGCCTGCGGCAACAAGACCTGCAATGTGGGCCATATCCACCATAAAGAGTGCGCCAACCTCTTTTGCGATGTCGGCAATAACGTCGAACTTAATTTCGCGGCAGTATGCAGAAGCACCTGCAACGATAAGCTTGGGCTTGCACTCAAGGGCGATTTTTCTCATCTCGTCGTAGTCGATAAATCCATCTTCTCCAACGCCGTAGGGAACAAAGTTATAATTCTTGCCCGATGCGTTTACGGGTGAGCCGTGGGTAAGGTGTCCGCCGTGGGCAAGATTCATACCCATAACGGTGTCGCCATGCTCGATAACGGCAGAATAGGCTGCCATATTTGCCTGTGCGCCCGAGTGGGGCTGAACGTTGGCGTGGTCGGCACCAAAGAGCTTGCAAGCGCGGTCTCTTGCGATGTTTTCAACTATATCAACGTTTACGCAGCCACCGTAATAACGCTTTCCGGGAAGCCCCTCGGCATATTTGTTGGTGAGAATGGAACCCATTGCAGCCATTACTGCCGGGGAAACGAAGTTTTCGCTTGCGATAAGCTCGATATTGTTCTGCTGGCGTTTGTGCTCCAGCTCCATAGCCTCGGCAACGTCGGGGTCAAAGGAAGCTACAAAGCCGATGCTGTCCATTAAATTTTCATACATATTTATTATCCTCCTGTAATTTAACGCACTAAAGTTATTCTACTATAAAACAAGCATATAATCAATCATTTTCTGCAAAAGTTAAAAGAAAATCGGGATAATTTCCGCTGTCAGAATAAATCTGTGCGCCACGGGAAAACAGAAAATCAATATAGTCGGAAACTTCCTTTGTTATGACCTCGCCGGGGGCTATAATCGGGCTTCCGGGAGGGTAGGCATAAACAAATTCTGCCGAGATCTTACCAATGTGTTCGCCCCTTTTTGCAAGGGCAGTTTTACCGCTAAAGCAAAGGGGATAACGTCTTTCGGCTC
>JAXJWR010000186.1:0-4474 GCA_036307905.1 Acutalibacteraceae bacterium | reverse complement strand
GTCAATACCAATAATTTTTCCCATTGTGATTTACTCCTTTTATAAAAATGAAATTGTTTTATTTTAGGGCCAAGGGCCAAGGGCCGAGGGCCTAGAGAAGGCGTTGCCTTTCGGCAACGGAATATACCTTCTATGTTTTTATTTTATATACAATCCGAACATAATTGTTCGATTTGCTTTATTATGGCGTGAGATTACTCCCGGGTGTCTTTCGTGCTGCAGGCACGTTTCCCCTCGGCCTTAGGCCCTAGGCCCTAATTTAGTTTGCCACCTGAACCATCGCCGGACGGACAACCGTATCTCCGAACTTATAGCCCTTCTGGAGTACCTGAGCAATAACGTTTTCGCCCAGATTTTCGTCCTCGATGTGCATAATTGCCTCGTGCAGGTTGGGGTCGAAGGTGTCACCTACTGCGCCAATCTCCACAAGTCCCAGCTTGGAGGACAGGTCGCTAAGCTGTTTTACAATCATTTCGATTCCCTTGTTATACTGCTCGGTACCGGGCTCATATCCGGCGGCTCGGTCGGCGTTATCCAAAATAGGAAGAAGTGTTCTCATAACGCTTGCCTTTGCAAACTCGGCAGTGGTTATCTTCTCCTTTTCATTACGCTTTTTATAGTTGTCGAACTCGGCGGCGGTGCGGAGAAGCAGGTCGTTTTTCTGCTCCAGCTCGGCCTTGAGCTTTTCAACCTCGGCATTCTTTTTAGGTTTCTTTTCCTTTTTGGGAGCCTCTGCCGTTTCTTCGGTATTTACCTCGGCAGATTCTTCCTTTTTAATATCCTCAGACATAACTTACATCCTTTCCTATTCTTCCAAACCGCGAAGCACCTCGGTCATTATGTTTCCGACACGCTGAGCAAGGTATTCCACGCTGGGCAATATGTTTTCGTAGGCCATTCTGGTGGGGCCGATAACGGCGATTCTTCCCAGATTTCCGCCTTCTCCGTAGGAGGCAACCACCATTCCGGTGGGGGCCAGCTCGGTATAGTCGGTATCGTCACCGAAAACAACCCCAACAGGGTCGCTTACGGCCGAAAAGATGCTGTATACCGCATCCCCCGTGCGA
The DNA here is from genome assembly GCA_036307905.1 of Acutalibacteraceae bacterium. Classification (GTDB taxonomy): domain Bacteria; phylum Bacillota; class Clostridia; order Oscillospirales; family Acutalibacteraceae; genus SFWF01. Next base: position 3,407 of record JAXJWR010000186.1, on the reverse strand, counting down.
AGCAGCTCAAGTATTCGCTTCACCTGACCGTCGGTTGGACAGACCGAAAAGAGATTTGCTGTTCCACCCATATTTACACGGGTGTTTTTAAACTCGCCCGCTAAATCGAAAACGCAGGAAAGCAGCGGAGCCAGAGCCAGAGCGTCAAGTCCGGCCGAAACAACTATGCTTTGAAGATAGGCCATATCCAATCTCGTAATATCCTGTCCGCATACCTGACCGCTTACGATATTATCGAATCGGGTAATCAGCGAAGGAGTCAGGACACCGTCGCAACGTACAAGACGGCTTCTGGTTCTTCCGTCGTCGCTTATGACGAAAACCACCGCAGAGCCCCTGCCCATAGGCAAAAGACTTGCCTTTTTAAGACGAACGTCGCCCTTTACCCCCGATGCCGAAACGGTGGTAAGTCCCGTTAGCTGGGAAAGTATTTCGGCGGCAGAGGAGCCAAGGGTTTCGGGGTCGGGTCGAACCGACCGGAGCATAGAGTCGATAATTTCTTTGCCTTCGCTGTCCAGGGTCTTTTTACCCATCAGCTCCGACACGTAAAGACGATAGGCCTTTCCTGTGGGGAGACGGCCTGCAGAGGTATGGGGCTGTTCGAGATAACCCATTTCCGACAGCTCGCTCATCTCGTTGCGAAGGGTAGCGGTAGAGGGTGCATCCTTCATACGTAGGGCAAGAATTTTTGAACCTATCGGTTCCCCCGTTTCGATGTGGGCCTTAACTATTTCGGCGATTATTGCCTTTTTTCTGGGAGTAAGCTCCATAGGTTCACCTCCATAGTATGTAGTATGTGCTAATTTTTAGCACTCTAAACCTGCGAGTGCTAACCGCAATAATAATTTACCACTTTGAAGGGTGGATGTCAATAGGTAAATATGAAAAATTTGTAAATTTCATTTGACTTTTCCTGACTTTTAAACTTTATACTCGATGCCAACGCTTGGCTGCGAAGGTGAGCCGCTGCAAAGCGTATATTTTACCCCATTTTACAAATACTACCCGCGAGGTGTTTTTATGGAACTTTTAATTAACTGCTTAAAAGCCTTTCTGGTAGGAGGCTCTATCTGTCTTGTGGGACAAATACTTATCGACTTTACCAAGCTGACCCCTGCCAGAATACTGGTCTCCTTTGTGGTTTTGGGGGTATTCCTTTCGGCCGTAGGTGTATACGGGCCGCTGGTAGACTTTGCAGGGGCAGGGGCCACCGTACCCCTTTCGGGATTTGGACATCTGCTGGCACAGGGCGCAAAAAAGGCGGTAGAGGAGTACGGTCTTATCGGGGCCCTTTGCGGAGGGATGTCGGCCGCCGCCACAGGAATTTCGGCCGCTATATTTTTTGGATTTATTATGTCCCTTATCTTTAAGCCGGGGGACCGCACAAAATAGGGAAACAAACCCCGTAAATGCAGCGCTATTTGTCATATAATATCATTTCTATAAATATACTTTACAGGTGATATTATGCGCAAAACCAAGGTCATTTTTATAAAAAACGCCCTTATTCTCACTGTAACGGGAATTCTTATAAGATTTATCGGTATGTTCTTTCGTGTTTGGCTGGCAGGAAAGATTGGTGCAGAAGGTATAGGGCTTTACAGTCAGGTTTTTTCCTTTTACGTGCTGGCCTCTGCCTTTGCCTCCACAGGCATAAACACAGCCGTTACCCGAATGGTCAGCGAGGAGCTGGCGGTTGGCAACGGCAAGGGTGTAAAAATCGTGCTGGCCCGCTGTATGGCGGTTTCCCTCACGGTGGCGCTGATTTCCTGCGGTATTATCTTTTTCGGCGCAGATTTTATAGCCGAAAAAATCGTCCTGGACCCTCGTGCCACCGATGCCCTTCGCACCCTTACCCTTTCTCTCCCCTTTATGGGGCTTTCCTCCTGCCTTAAAGGTTATTTTATAGCGCGGAAGAAAACCGCGCCTGCATCCTCCTCCCAGATATTCGAGCAGATAGTTCGTATCGGGGTAATTGCCATAATAATAGGCAAGCAGGCAGGTCGTGGGCTGGCCGCCGCCTGCCGAGGAGTAATTTTAGGGGACTGCATTGCCGAGATATGCTCCTGCATTTTCATTTATATATCCTATTTAATAGACAAAGCACGACATCTTGAGGTGTGTAAAGGTGAGAAACCACAATATTCTGTGTTTTCCAGGCTACGGCATATTGCACTTCCCATAACGGTGGGCAGATACCTTAATTCTACGCTACGCACCGCCGAAAACGTCCTTGTTCCTCAGCAGCTGGAAAAGTTCGGAATGACGGGAGAACGTGCCTTATCCCTTTTTGGAGTAATAAAGGGAATGGCTTTGCCGCTGATTTTCTTCCCGGCCTCCTTTTTGAATGCTCTGTCTACCCTGCTGATTCCCGAAATGAGCGAGGCCTCGGCGGCGGGCAAAGATTATAAGGTAAAATACACCGCCGAAAAATGTATACATATAACCTTAATATCCTCCCTACCCTTGGCTGTTATCTTCTTTTTTACTGCGCCTGCCCTGGGCAGAGTAGTTTACGGGGATAGCGATTCGGGACAGATTATCCGTCTGCTGTCCCCCATTATTCCCCTTATGTATATGGATTCGGTATGCGACGGACTGCTTAAAGGGCTGGACGAACAGCTCTCGATTTTCAGGAATTCTATGATAGATTCCCTTTCCAGGCTGGGACTTATTCTGTTTTTACTGCCGAAATTCGGTATAAACGGATTTATCGGCATTATGTACTTAAGCAATCTTTTTACCTGCAGTATGAATCTTTTTCGTCTTAAAAAGATTTCGTCGGCAAGGGTTCGCTGGTTTAAATGGTTGGTTCTGCCTGCCCTGTGTGCCCTTATTCTCGGCACGGCCATAAAACTGACGGTGGATATTTTCACCCTTACGGATATACCTTATATTATATGTATGGCTCTGCCTACCGCCACCGCATATCTTGTCACGGTTGTAAGGTTAGGTTGTATACGTCCCGAAGATTTAAAATAATGTTTCACGTGAAACAGATTTGCCGTTGCAATAGTCATATCCCTATGCTATAATGTCGGGCAGAGGTGTTTAATATGGCAGAATACAAAATCATTGCCTCCGACCTGGACGGAACTTTGTTTAGCTCGAAGGTAGAAGTCAGTCCGCAAAACAGGGACGCAATAAAACAACTTCACGAAAAAGGCATCTATTTTGTTCCCTCTTCGGGAAGAACCTTATGCGAAATTCCCAAAGAGCTTACAGATAATCCCTATATTCGTTTTATAATTTATTCCAACGGCTCGTCGATATACGATAAGGAAACGGGTGAAACCCTTCTAAACTGCATAGATAATCAGACGATAAACAACGCTTTTGATATTATCGAGCAGTTTGAAACCCACATCACCCTGCGTGTTGGAGGACAAAATTACAGCGACATCCTC
>JAXJWR010000185.1:0-6049 GCA_036307905.1 Acutalibacteraceae bacterium | reverse complement strand
GGTCAATGTCGATAACCTCAGCGGTGTTCTTTCCGCCGCATGCTGCGAAGCTAAGTACCATAACGATAGCTAAAAGTAATGCAATAATTTTTTTCATTTTGTTTTCCTCCTTGAAAACATATTTTATAACAAGTATATTATAATCTCGATATGCATAAAATGCAAGGCTTTTTTGAATAATTATTCATTTGTCTGTATTTTAAACTAATTGATTGACTTTTTGCTCAAAAGAGTTATAATAGTTAATGCGTTAACTATTAACAAATTAACCATTTGAGGTGATTTCTATTTTTGATAAGAATTCTAACGATCCCCGTGCTATACAGCATCGACTTATGCAGATAAACCGACTGCACCGCTCGGCAATAGAAGCAAAAATGACTGCTACCGGCATACACAAAAGTCAGCATATGATACTTATGTACCTGAACCGCTGTAAAAGTCACGTTTCGCAAAAAGAGATTGCCCGACATTTTGAAATAAGCCCTGCCGCTGTGGCGGTTAGCCTTAAAAAGCTGGAGTCGGCAGGCTTTATAAAGCGCAACTGCTCTGAAAACGACAACCGTTTTAACGAGATCGAAATCACCGAAAAGGGAAAGGATGTTGTTAACTACTCCCACACGGTATTTGAAAGCATCGATAATTCTGCTTTTGAGGGTATATGCCAAGAGGATAAGCAGAAGCTGGCAGAGCTTCTTGATAAAATTATTTGCAATCTGAAAAGCATCAGTGGAAAGGATGACTAGCTTGAAAACCTGGTACAAATATATAAAGCCCTATCTCCCCTACTTTATTTTGGGCCCTCTTTGTATGATTATAGAGGTTATAGGTGAGGTTTTAATGCCTAAGTTTCTGGCAATCGTTATAAACGGTGCAGAAAACGATACTCTGGACGTGGGCGGAAGCGTTTCCACCGCGGGACTTATGATTCTTACCGCCGTTCTTATGATGGTCGGCGGTGTGGGCGGTGCATATTTCGGCGCCAAGGCCTCAATAAATTTTGCGGCAGATCTTAGAAACGACGCATTCAAAAAGGTTCAGACCTTTTCCTTTGCAAATATCGATAAATTCTCCACCGGCTCGCTGGTTACCCGTCTTACAAACGACGTAACTCAGTTGCAGAACTTTGTAAATATGCTGCTGCGTATGTGTTTGCGCTCCCCCGGCATGCTTATCGGCGGCGTTATTATGGCCGTTTCGATGCGTCCCGACCTTTCACTTGTTTTGCTGGTAACCATACCCCTTATGCTGGTTTCTATACTTTTTATCATCTCTAAGGGCTTTAAGCGTTTTGAAAGAATGCAAACCAAAATAGATAACGTTAACAACAACGTTCAGGAAAACCTGACAAACGTGCGTGTTGTAAAATCCTTTGTTCGCGAAAACTACGAAAACAAAAAGTTTTTCGAAGTAAACGGCGACCTGAAGCAAGCAGGCATGTCGGCCATGAAGGTAATGATATTTATGGGCCCCGTTATGACGGTGTTTATGAATATTACTACCCTATCCGTACTCTGGTTCGGAGCAAATATCATTTTAGGGGAAGCAGGAACCATCGGTGGTATGGCCATAGGCGACCTTTCGGCCTTCCTTACCTACGTTACACAGATTCTCTCCTCTCTTATGATGGTAACTATGATGCTTATGACCTCTTCCCGTGCGCTGGCCTCTGCCCGCCGTATTAAGGAGGTTTTATACGAGGAGTCCGACATTGACGATGCCAATGCATTATATCCCGACCTTGCGGTTACCAAAGGCGACATCGAGTTTAAAGGTGTAAGCTTCAAATACTATAAAAACAGCGAAGAACAGGTGCTGGATAATATAAATTTGAGAATATCCGCAGGCCAGACGGTTGGTATAATCGGTTCTACGGGTTGCGGCAAAACCACTCTTATTTCAATGATTCCCCGTCTTTACGATGTTGACTGCGGAGAGGTTCTTGTGGACGGAATAAACGTAAAAGATTATTCCCTTTACAATCTGCGCGAGGGTGTAGGTGTTGTACTGCAAAAGAATGTTCTGTTTTCTGGAACTATCGAAAACAATCTGCGCTGGGGTAACGACGAAGCAACCGATGAGGAACTGCGTACCGCAGCCGAGTATGCTCAAGCCCACGGATTTATCGAGAGCTTTAAGGAAGGCTATAATACCGAGTTAGAGCAGGGCGGTGTAAACGTATCGGGCGGACAGAAACAACGTCTTTGTATTGCACGAGCACTGCTGAAAAAACCGAAGATACTTATTTTAGACGATTCTACCAGCGCAGTGGACACTGCCACCGAGGCGATGATTCGAAAGGCCTTCAAAGAAGAGCTTGCCGGTTCTACAAAAATAATTATCGCCCAGAGAATTTCCTCTGTACGTGATTGTGACAGCATTATTGTTATGAACGAAGGAAAGATTACGGGCGTAGGTTCTCACGAAGAACTGCTTAAAACCTGCACCGAGTACGAAGAAATCTATCTTTCCCAGGCAGACCGAAAGGAGGAAGCATAATGGCAGGCAGAAATCTTACACAGCTCCAAAAGCAGTATTCCTCCTCGGGCAAAAAAGACGGCGGCAGACCAATGGGCCCTCCCGGTCCGGGAAGAGGTCGCGGTCCCCACGGTGGACACGGCGGAAAACCTAAAAACACCGTCGGCACCATTCTTAGGTTACTGGCTTATTTTAAACCCCATATTCCGAAGCTTATCGTAGTGTTGTTTTGTATGGTGTTCAGCGCCGTTACCTCCCTTATCGGCTCTTTTACTCTTCTGCCGATTATAAACCGTATCGGTCAGGTACAGACCACCGAAAAAGCTGGAATTATGGCTGTAAAGATGGACGAAGTAATCGAATCTATTACCGAGTGGCCAATTATAAAGGATATAATGGCAGGTGGCCGCTTTGCTGAGGTGCTTACCTATGTTGTAGCGGCGATTTTCTTCCTGTTTACGGTTTATCTTATAGGAATTCTTTCCTCGTATATACAGGCAAGGCTTATGCTTTCCGTCACACAGAACACCCTTGAAAAAATACGCAACGAGTTGTTCCAAAAGGTACAGACCCTTCCCGTAAAATACTTTGACCAAAACCCTACGGGCGAGATAATGAGCCGTTTTACCAACGATATTGATAATATTGATATGATGCTCAACAACTCAGTTACTGCGCTGTTTTCGGGCGCGGTTACTCTTGTGGGAACACTATTCTTTATGATTACCACCAACTGGGTTTTAACCCTTATAACCGTTTTGTTTATTCCCCTGTTCGTGTACTGTGGTGTTGCCATAGGTAAGGCATCCAGAAAATATTATTCGGGACAGCAGGCGGCTTTAGGCGCTGTAAACGGATATATCGAGGAGACCGTTACCGGACAAAAGGTAATAAAGGTATTCAACCACGAGGAAACCTGTACCGACGAGTTTGCTCTGCTTAACGACGATATGCGCGACAAGCAGTTCAAGGCTCAGTTTTACGGCGGAATTATGGGCCCTGTTACCCATAACGTGAGTATGATAAGCTACGGTGTTACCATTGGTGTAGGCGGAATTATGATGGTTACCTCCGGATTTACTCCCGGTGCGCTTACGGTTTTCGCCAACTATACAAGGCAGTTTAATATGCCCATAAACCAGATTTCTCACCAGATGACCGCAATTTTTTCAGCCCTTGCAGGAGCGGAACGTGTTTTTGCAGTTATGGATATGGAGTCTGAGGAGGCCGACCGTCCCGGCAGCGAGAAAAACACCGAGATAACGGGATACGTTGAGATTAAAAACCTTTCCTTCGGCTACACCGAAGATAAATTAGTGCTTAAAAACATTTCCCTTTACGCAAAGCCGGGACAGAAGATTGCTTTTGTAGGCTCTACCGGTGCGGGGAAAACCACTATCACCAATCTGCTTAATCGCTTTTACGATACAAACAGCGGCAGCATTACCATCGACGGTGTAGATATAAAGGATTATCCCAGAGATCTGCTGCGCAGAAATATTGCCATGGTACTTCAGGACACCCATCTTTTTACGGGAACCATTATGGAAAATATCCGTTACGGACGTCTTGACGCTACCGACGAGGAGGTTATCGCTGCGGCAAAAACCGCCAGCGCACATTCCTTTATCACCCGACTTGAGGACGGTTATAACACCATGATAACGGGTGACGGCGCCAACCTTTCTCAGGGACAGCGGCAGCTTCTAAATATTGCCCGCGCCGCACTTTCGAAGGCGCCTATTCTGGTGCTCGACGAAGCCACCAGCTCGGTTGATACCCGAACAGAGCGCCATATCGAGCGCGGTATGGACCGACTTATGGAAAATCGAACCACCTTTGTAATTGCCCACAGACTTTCAACCGTTAGAAACTCTAACGCAATTATGGTGCTGGAGCACGGCGAAATTATTGAGCGCGGCGACCACGACGACCTTCTTAAACAGAAGGGCAGATACTATGAACTTTACACAGGCAAAAAGGAGCTTGACTGATGAGCGAAATTTTAAATGCTCAAATGCAGGATTTAGAAGAAATTCTTGTAATTTACGAAAATGCGCGTAAATTTATGAGAGAAAACGGAAACCCCAACCAGTGGAAAAACGTTCATCCTCCAAAAGAATCTCTCATTGAAAACATTAAAGAGCAAAAGCTGTACGTTTTAAAAAACGACGGGATAATCGACGGTGTATTCTTTTTCGATAAAGGCCCGGACCCGACATACGACTATATCGAGGGTGCATGGCTTAACGACCGTCCCTACTCGGTTATACACAGAATAGCATCTGCGGGCAGGGTTAAAGGAGTTCTTAAGACCTGTGTCGAGTGGTGCCTGGAGCGATGCGATAACATCAAAATCGACACCCATGCCGATAACAAGGTTATGCAGCACTGTCTGGAAAAACTGGGTTTTTCTCACTGCGGAACCATTTACGTGCCGAGCTACGGACCGATGAGGGCATATCAGTATGACAGATATATGGACTAATTTAAAAAGCGAAAACCAACCTATTCTGCTTTACGGCACGGGAAACGGCGCAGATAAGATACTCGACGAGCTTAATCGTCTTGAAATCGAAATAAGTGGTGTTTTTGCCAGTTCGGGCTTTGTTCGTGAGAGGTATTTCAGAGGTTTCAAGGTTATGTCGATTGAAGAAGCGGAAGAGAAATTCGGCGATTTTCTTGCCCTGTTTTCCTTCGGTTCCAACAGGCCCGAGGTTATAGAAAATATAAAAAGTATAATGGCAAGACATACCTTGCTTGCACCCGAAGTGCCGGTTTGCGGCGGAGAAATATTTAATGCCGAGTATGCAAGGCGTCACAAAAAGGAAATTGAAAAAGCCTACAATATGCTTTGCGACGAGCAATCGAAAAAGGTGTTCGAACAAACGATTCTTTTCAAGCTTGACGGCGATATTTCCAGACTATTCTCCTGCGAAAGCGACGAGGACGAAGCCTTTAACAGCATATTAAAGCTTAAAGAGGGTGACAGTTTCCTAGACCTTGGGGCTTATAACGGCGATACGGTTTTGGACTTTGTAAAAAGGGTTGGCCGCTTTGATCGTATAATCGCAGTAGAGCCTGACCCTAAAAGTTTTGCAAAGCTTTTAAGGAATATAGGGGACTTGGGCATCGAGGCGATAAACGCTGCCGTATCCGAAAAATGCGGAACTCTCCCCTTTTCCTCTAAGGCTTCTCGCGGCTCGGTGGCGGGCGGAGATTTGGAAATCCCTTGTGTGAGCATAGACAGTGTTGCAACAGGCAGAAAATTTGATTATATTAAATTTGACGTGGAGGGCAAAGAGCTTGATGCCATCAGAGGCGGAAAAAATACTATAAAAAGAGATAGACCGAAAATGCTTGTTTCGGCCTATCATAAAAGCGATGATTATTTTTCCATTCCACTGCTAATTAAAAGCATAAACCCAGATTATAAGGTTTATATGCGACATTACCCATACGTTCCTGCTTGGGATACTAATTTTTACTTTGTATAACAAAAAACAACTGTGTGAATTCATCGTTCACACAGTTGTTTTATTATGCCAGAATATCGAGACAATAGAGGTAT
>JAXJWR010000184.1:0-2438 GCA_036307905.1 Acutalibacteraceae bacterium | reverse complement strand
GTATAGGGCTCTACCGCGCGAAGCTTAAGTCCACCGTCGTAATCGTAAATTCCGACCTGCTTTTCTACCGAACCGTAGACCGTCCAGCCTACTATGATTTCAAGACCTTTATCTCCGTCCATATCGGAAAAGGTAACACTTTCAACTCCGCTTCCTACAAGGCTTAAATCGCCCTTACTCTCCCAGCCTTCGCCGTTGGAAGCGATTACGTTAATATGCATTGAAACGGTGTTATCGGCCGTTGTGGAATAAAGTGCAACAGCCTCACGGCGGGTGTCACCGTCGAGGTCTTTTAGAATAAAGGCCGAACGGTATTCGCCACTTGTAGGATATTTAAGGGTGATGTCCCCTGTAACATAGTCCTCGAGAGCCTGCTGGACCGGAGCCATATCACCCTCCAGCTTGGGGGGCAGGAGTAGACCGTCTTTTTGATTTCCTCCGGATTTACAGCCCGAAAAAGACAGCAAGACAAGTGCCGCCAGCATAAGGACAACAAGCTTTTTAAGTTTCATAAACGGCACCTCTCCTTCCGCCTAATTATACATAAAAGATTATACCATAAAATAAAGCAAAAATAAAGACTTTTTATTAACTTTTCGGCAATTAAAACATTCAAAACGCTCACCTTAAGGGAGTTGCGGTTAGGGATAAAATTAGGACATATGTATCTTAACTGATACATATGTCCTGTTTGTTTTATATAGATTTATGACGATTGCCGTGTTTTTATAAAATGAATGTCATGCTGAGGAGCAGGGCGACGAAAAATCTCGTAAACGGTAGGCTGTATTGTTGAGATTCTTCGCATCACAGATGCTCAGAATGACAGTAATTTTATGGTCAGCTCTGCAGAATTTATTGCAAGAACCATCTGTTCAGCGTTTGGGTCTGTCGGCTCGCCACTGCTCAGAATGGAAGGGAGTGTATGTCACGGGCCGGGGGCCGCAATTCCCTTATCGCCCCCTTGGGATGGTCTGTTTTAGTTTAAACGTTGAATTGTGACAGCCAGGCGCTAACCGTTTCGGCCGTGTCTTTAAGGCATCCTTCTTCGTAAGGCAGACGCATATCGGCGCCCAGCACCAACTCCTCGAAGGTTTTGGTGCCTGCTCCGTCCACAAAGGCAAGATATTTTCGGAAGGCTTTATCCCAATCGGAAAGCGACTCGGCAAAAAACTGAAATGCCACAGTTTGAGCCATACAGTAATCGATATAATATAGGGGGTAAAGATAAACGTGCAACTGATGCTGCCAGCCTGCTCCCCTGCCGTAGAAGGGAAGGTCGGAAACCTTCAGATGGGGGCGGTATTTCTTTTCCAGCTCCAGCCAAGCAGCATTTCTTTGGTCGGGGGTTAAATCCTCGTTTTCGTACATCATATGCTGGAACTCATCTATCATACAGCCGTAGGGTATAAAGCTGAGGGCATCGGCGGCATGGTAATATTCATATCTTTCGGTATCATCCCCGAAAAACCTGTTATGCCAGGGGGCTGTGAGAAACTCCATACTCATAGAATGAACCTCACAGGCCTCGATGGTGGGCGAGATATAGTCGGGTATAATTCCCTTGCGAGCGGCCGTGTAATAAGCCAGAGCGTGACCTGCCTCATGGGTTAGCACCTCCACGTCGCCCGAGGTGCCGTTGAAGTTCGAAAAAATAAAGGGGGCCTTATAGGCAGAAAACTCTGTACAGTAGCCGCCGGGAGCCTTGCCTTCCTTAGACAGCAGGTCGTAAAGCTCGTTTTCCTGCATAAAGTCGATAAATTCGGCGGTTTTGCCGCTCATTTCCCTATACATATCTATGGCGGCGGCAAGCAGCTCGTCGGAGGAGCATTTAGGATTTACGTTACCCTCTTTAAACATAACGGCATTATCGTAGAGACAAATTTCCTCCACGCCGATACGTTTTTTCTGTGCCTCTTTGATTTTCGATACTACGGGCACTATATATTTCTCAATCTGACTGCGGAATGCGGCTACCTTTTCGGGGCCGTAGCAGTTTCTGCCCAGACGGTCGTAGGCCATTTGAATGAAGTTTTTATAGCCCAGCATTCTTGCCTGCTTATTTCGTATTTTAACCAGTTTATCATAGAGGGTGTCGAACTCGGTGCGGTGGGCATCAAAAAACTCTGCATCCAAGGTAAAGGCCTTTTTGCGGGTCTCGCGGTCGGCGGCGGTTTTATATTTTGTGAGCATAGGCAGGGGCAGGGTTTCCCCCTCCCACTCCACCGTAGCCGAAGCGAAAAGCTTTTGATATTCGCTTTGAAGCTTGTTTTCCTCGGCGGCAAGCTCAATAATCTCGGGAGAAAAACAACGCACCGATATTTCGGTATTTTTAAGCAAAAGAGGTCCGAAGTGTTTATCCAGCTCTGCCCTGAAGGGGGATGCCAGCATAGCCTTATTTATTTCCTGAAAGGCATCGGTAACGGTAGGGCCTACCT
>JAXJWR010000183.1:0-9779 GCA_036307905.1 Acutalibacteraceae bacterium | reverse complement strand
CCGAACTGTCCGATAATATGCGCGGCCTCTTTTTCGTCCTCGGCGGTCATATTTTCCTTAAAGGAGAGAGAACCCGAGTGGGCGATAGTGCCGAGATTTTCCTCCAACTCCTCTTTAGTCATACCAATGCCGTTATCGGTTACGGTTATGGTGCGGTTTTCCTTGGAAAAGTCGATGCGGATTGCAAGGTTTTCGGCAGGAATTGCGGCCGAATGGTCGGTAAGGGAGATGAAATGACGCTTATCTATTGCATCGTTGGCATTGGAGATAAGCTCGCGAAGGAAAATTTCCTTGTTGGTGTAAATTGAGTTAATCATAAGGTCTAAAAGACGCTTGCTTTCGGCCTTAAATTGTTTCTTTGCCATTTTAAAAAGTCCTTTCAAAAAGGCGCCCCAAACAGAGCGCCGTAATTTATTTTATAGAGTTTTTTGTTTCCTCTATCTCGTCAGTAGAGAGATAAAAGGGGTTTCGAAACTGCTTTTTTATGGGCTTTTCGGGGGTGGACTCGGCCAGTTCTTTCTCGAAATTTTCGGCATACTCTCTGGGGTCTACCGAAGTTTTGTCGTCTTTTGTACGGAATTTTCCCGTAATCCACAGGGCGATGCCGATAAGGACCATAATTCCCAGCCACATAGCCGCAAATGAAAGATACTGAATTAAACCGCCCATCATTTGCCCTCTTGCATAAGTTTTACGTAGTCGCAGATAACCTTAACGCAGTTTTCCTTGCCCACCTTTGCGCTGTTCAGGGTGAGGTCGTAGTTTACGGGATTGGTCCAGTAGTTGCCGTGGGTGACGTATTTATAAAAATCGGCGCGGCATTTGTCGGTTTTTGTAATAAGGTCGTTAGCCTCCTCCTCGGTTACCTCCATCTTGCTCATTACGTTTTCAAGACAGTAGGCGCGGGGAGCCTCTATATAAAAGCTGTAAACGTTTTCAAAATCGCGAAGCACGTAATCGGCCGCCTTTCCCACAATAACGCAGGATTCGGTAGAGGCAAGGCCGCGTATTATCTTGGCCTCGTAGGCGTAAAGCTCGTCATTGGAAACAAAGTGAGATTCCGGCTCGGGATAGAGGGTTTCCTTGATTGCGTGAATAAGGGAGGGCTTGTAAATTTTTTCGTCGGCCGCGGCAAAGCGGGAACGTTCAACCCCGCTCATTTGGGAGGCCAGGGTCAGGATGCTGTGCTCGTAGCACTTAATTCCCATGGCTTTTGCAACGCTGTGGGCGATTTCCTTTCCGCCGCTTCCGAAGCCTCTGGCTATGGTTATAACAAAATTTTTGCCCATAATATGCTCTCCTGTAAGTAAATCTGTTATATGCTATATTTTACTTTAAACAGGGACAAATTTCAAGGGGTCAAAGAAATATTTTAAGAATAATAAGCAGAAAAATTACGGCAGGGGATAAAAATCCCACCGAAAAGCTATAAAAGCCCGGCGACATCCCTCTTTTGCCGTGTTGATTTATCTCACAAAGCAGGGTCTTTCGCTTTACCGAAAAAACTATGGTTTCCAGCAGTCCTGCAATAAGAATTAACAGCGGGACAATGCCGCCGTCGATAAAGATAAGACGGGAAATACCGCTCCTGCCCAGCAAAAAAATACCCAAACCGCAGGAAACAAGGGTAAGTATAAGTGCGGCTTTGGTTTCGCTTATGCCGATTTTCTCGGTAATGCTGTGGCAAACGGCCTTAAGGTATGAAAAAACCGAAGCCTGGCAAAGCAGCGCAAGACTTAAATAAAAAAGGAAGGATATAACCGCTCCGAACCCGCCGCCAACCGCACAAAAAGCGGCAGGATAAACCGAGAAGCAGGTTAAAATGTCTCCCCCCTCCACTTTGCCCGAAAAGGCGGCATAAATCACGGTGGCACATAGGGAAACGGCAAAATCGGCAAAACAGACCGTAAGGGCAGATGAAAATATATTTTCTTTTTTTGGTAGATAGGCCCCGTAGGAAATCATTACCCCCACCATAACCGAAAGACTGAAAAACACCTGCCCCAGCAGGTCGGGCCAGAATTCGGTGATAAGCAGAGCCGAGGCGGAGGGTATTAAAAAGGAAAGAACCGCTCCACCCTGCAAAACTGCTGATAAAATTGCCATACAAACCAGCACAAACAGGGAAAACAGCACCCCAACGGTGGATATTTTACCAAGCCTGCCTGCATCCCCCAGGCAAAGCATAACTGAGGCCCAGGCGAAAACCAAAAACAGCAGCGGAACCGCCAGATTTTCGCTGTAAATAATGTCTGTAAAAACCCTTTCGGGCATTTGCGCACCCCAAAGCCGAAAGGAAAACACCGCACATACCAACACAAAGGAAAACAGAGGACAGTAGTAGGTCATTATAAAAAAAGAGTTTGCCGAGCAAAGCAGTCCTGTAAATTTTCCTTTTTTGGATGCTTCGCCCAGCGCCCCCACCGCCGATTTGCCTGTCAGTCTGCCCAGGGCCAGCTCGCTCATTAAAAGGGGCGCCCCCGTGGTGAGAAGCAGAAGGAAGTAGGCCAAAATAAAAACTCCGCCGTACTTAAGCGCAAGATAGGGGAAGCGGAAAAGATTTCCCAGCCCCACGGCCGAGCCTACCGAGGCCATTATAAAGCCGGTTTTATTGTTGAATTTTTCCATACAAAACCTCTTTCGGCGGCTAGCCGCGAGATTCTTTGTCGCCGCCGTTCCTCAGAATGAGAGTATGATGAATATTGGCGTCAAATAAGTGCCTGAAACCCGAAACTTAAAAAACCGCTGTTACATTTTACTGCAACAGCGGTTTTGTTATGCAAATTTTTTCCAGGTGGAGGGTGCAAATAAAATCAGTATGGGGAAAAGCTCCAGCCTTCCTGCCAGCATATTAAAGCAGAGCACCAGCTTTCCCGGATCGGAAAAAGCGGCAAAATTATCGGTTGGGCCAACCTGGGAAAGTCCCGGGCCTACGTTGTTAAGACTGGTGGCAACGGCGGTGAAGCCTGTTACAAGGTCGCAATTTTCCAGGGCCACAATAAGAAGGGAGGAAACCACGAAAATTCCTGTAAGCATAATGATGTAGGAGGTGGTTCCACGAACCGTTTCGTGGTCGAGCCGTTTACCCTCCAGCTTTATCGACATAACAGCCTTGGGGTGGGTGATATAGCGAACCTCTCTTCGTCCGTTTTTAAGCAGGAGCAGAAGGCGGGAAACCTTCATTCCGCCTGCGGTAGAGCCTGCACAGCCTCCGCAGAACATAAGCAGAACCAGCACCACCTGTGTGAATACCGGCCAAAGCTCAAAATCAGCCGTGATAAAGCCTGTGGTGGTTATTATGGCGCTTACCTGGAAAAAGGCCTGTCTGAAGGCAAGCTCTCCGCTATGGAGAGAGGGGTATATGTAGATGAAGATTGTAGCCACACCGACTGCGACAATACCCAGATACCATCGCAGCTCCTCGCTTTTTACGGCCTTTAAGAAATGGCCTGTAAGAATCAGGTAGAAAAGGCTAAGATTGGTGCCGAAAAGCAGCATAAATACGGCTATAACGTACTGGCTGTATGCCGAATAGGAGGCGATAGAGTCGTTTTTCACTCCAAAACCTCCCGTTCCCGCATTGGAGAGGGAGTGGGCAAGGGCCTCGTAAAGGTTCATCTCACCCAAGGCGAGCAAAACGAACTCTATCAGGGTAAGAAGAATGTAAATTGCGTAAAGAACCCTGGCGGTGTCGGATATACGGGGAACGATTTTTCCCACGGTAGGACCGGGAACCTCGGCCCTCATAAGATGCATAAAGCGGGCATCCTTACCGTCGGAACGGGGTAGTATGGCGAGCAGAAATACCAGAACCCCCATGCCGCCTATCCAGTGGGTAAAGGTTCGCCAAAGAAGAACACCCTTTGGGGCCGCTTCAATATCTGCAATAACGGTGGCGCCTGTTGTGGTAAAGCCTGAAACCGTTTCGAAAAATGCATCTACAAAGGCGGGGATGGTACCGCTTATGATAAACGGTAAACAGCCTACAAGAGACATAATTATCCAGGAAATACCAACACAAACAAAGCCGTCCTTGGAAAGAAGACGCCTGTTTTTGGGGGCTTTTAAGGACAGGCAAATGCCTACCGCTACACACAAAACAAGGGGTAGAGCAAAGGGGAGTATGCTTTCGCCGTAAAGGGCCGCGGTTATAAGCGGCAGCAGCATAAGCAGACCCAAAGTGCCCAGTATTTTGCCCAAGATGTAAAAAATCATTCTGTAATTCATAGGGCTACTCCAATATTTCCGAAAGGGAAGCGGGCGTGGTTCCCGCGGTTATTACAATAACGCTGTCGCGGGGCTTTATAACCGTGTTACCGTCGGGGATGATAACCTCTTTTTTGCGGCTTACACAGGCGATTATCAGGTTGGATTTAAGGGTCAGCTCCTTAAGGGGCTTGCCCACCACCTCCGAATCCTCGGTAGCAATAAATTCTGCCGCTTCGGCCTTTCCGCCCAGTATCTTATAAAGGGTCTGAACGCTTTCGGCGGTGGCATTTTCGGTGGCGCGTATATATCTTAGAATAATGGATGCGGTGGTTTCCTTGGGGCAAACCACGCTGCAGCCCTCCAGCATAGAGGTAACCATATCCGCGAGGGGGTCACGGTTTACCTTGCAGGCGGTTTTGCCTACGCCCTGCTTTGCGGCATACATTGAAAAGATTATGTTTTCTTCGTCTATCTGAGTAAGAGCTACGGAAGCATCGAAGTTTTGAAGGCCCTCTTCGGCCAGAAGCTCGGTATCGGTGCCGTCTCCGCAGATTATCGAAACGCCCTCAAGAGAGCTTTCCAGTATAGCGGCGCGGTTTTTGTCCAGCTCGATAAGCTTGACCTTTTTGCCCGATTTGAGAAGTTCCCGCGCAAGATAATATGCGGTGCGGCTGCCTCCCACGATAAGCACCGATTTAATCTTCTTTTTCTGCAGGCCCAGATTTTTAAAGATTATGGGTAACTGGTTTCGGGCGGCCGAGAAGTGCAGGCGGTCTCCTGCCTGAAGGGCAAAATTTCCCTTGGGGACGAAAACTTCCTCTCCACGCTGAACGGCGCACACCAGAAGGGAGGCCGAAAGGGTCTGCCTTACGTCGCGCAGATAAAGTCCGTTTAGGGGGCTGTCCTCGGTTACGGTGATTTCGGCCAGTTCTATTCGACCCTTGGCAAAGGTTTCCAGTTTTTCGGCGGCGGGGAATTCGATTATGCGGGCCAGGGCCTGAGCGGTTTCAAATTCGGGATTTATAAGCAGGTCGATGCCCAGCTTGTTTTGCATAAACAAAAGCTGCTCGCAGTAATCGGTATTGCGAACGCGGGCAATGGTTTTTGCCTTGCCTATTTTAGAGGCCACCATACAGCCCATAATATTAAGCTCGTCGCTTCCGGTAACTGCAATAAAAACGTCACAGCCCGAAACCCCCGCCTCTTCCTGAATACTGAAAGAAGCACCGTTTCCGCAAATACCTATAACGTCATAATCGTTTACCGCATTTTCAACCTGCATACGGTCGGTGTCGATAACGGTAATGTCGTGGTTTTCGGCCGATAAAAGCCGTACAAGGCCTTGACCGACCTTTCCCATTCCCACAATAACGATTTTCATTTTTCTGCACCTCTGAAAAATATTCTTTGTGGTAATTATAACCTAAAATGAAAGAATATTCAACAACAAGGTTTTTGGCTAATTTTCACAGTTTTTTCTTGAAATGATATGCTATATATGATATTATTATAAAGAATGGAGATATTGTGCGCGGTTTTATGCGTTCTCGAAAGCCAACACCCCTATCAAAAGCTTTTGCCGTCGCTGCGCTTGGAGGCACCCCTATGAATAAAAACGAACTTAAAAATCCTTCAAAAAAATACCGTCCCGCCCCCTTCTGGAGCTGGAACGAAAAGCTTGATGTTAACGAAACCCGCCTGCAGGTCCGTCAAATGGAACAGGCAGGTCTGGGCGGCTATTTTATGCACGCCCGCGGCGGCCTGCAAACCGAGTATCTTTCCGACGAGTGGTACGATAATATTCTTGCCGCCTGCGACGAGGGTAAAAAAAGCGGTATGCTTTCCTGGGGCTACGACGAAAACGGTTGGCCTTCCGGCTTTGGCGGCGGTTTGGTAAACGGTCTGGGCGAAAAATATCAGCAGAAGTATCTGCGTTGCTCGGTAACTTCAGCCCCCGAAAACACCCCTCGAACAATTACTAACCTTACATACGAGGGCAAAAACCTTCATTTTTACTACGACGTAAATCCCTTCTACGTGGATACCCTGTCTAAAGTGGTTATCGCTGAGTTTATTCGCGTAACCCATCAGGCTTATAAAGATACCATGGGCGAAAAATGGGCCGATATGAAGGGCTTTTTCACCGACGAGCCTCAGATTTCCCGAAACGGCTTCCCTTGGAGCCTTGATTTAGAGGAGGCATACTCTGCCCGCTACGGCGAGGATATAAAGCCCCTTCTTGCCGCTCTTTTCTTCGATACCGAGGACTGCAAGCGTGTCCGCTATAACTATTGGGCGCTGGTTCGCGACATGTTTGCCGAGGCGTTTATGAAGCAGATTGGTGACTGGTGCAGACAAAACGGTTCTGCCCTTACCGGTCATATGGTAATTGAAGAGGGCTTCCCCTGGCAGATTATTTCAAACGGCGCCTGTATGCCCCATTATGAATATATGGATATTCCCGGTGTGGATAATCTGGGCAGAAGATTTGCCGACCTACAACTTCAGATGCAGGTTGTGTCTGCGGCTAATCAGCTGGGCAAAAAGCAGATTTTAACCGAATCCTTTGCCCTGTGCGGCTGGAACGTAAACTTTGAAGAGCTTCGCAATATTTACGAGGACCAGTTGGTTCACGGAATCAACTTCCTTTGTCAGCATCTGGAAGGGTATTCCCTCCGTGGAATTCGCAAGCGCGACTATCCCGCTTCCCTTTTCTGTCACCAACCCTGGTGGAAGGATTACAGAATCTTTAACGACACCGTTTCCCGCATAGGCTACCTTGTGGCCGAGGGCGAGGTAAATGCCGACGTGCTTTTGCTTCACGGCATCGAAAGCGGTTGGACCGATATGAAGGATGCCGTAACAGAGGGCGAATATTCTCATATATCCACCGCCGAGGCAGACAACTGGTGTAAAAAAATGGCCGACGTAATGTGGACCTTGGAAAGAAATCAGATTCAGTATCATCTGGGCGATGACAGAATTATGTCCCGTTACGGCAAGGTAGAAAACGGAAAATTCGTTATCGGAGAACAAAAATATTCTCTCGTAATCGTGCCCGAAACCGAAACTCTGGGCATAACAGCCCTGGCCCTCCTTAAGGAATTTAAGGCCCAAGGCGGAGAAATTATCTTTATAAACGCCCTTCCCACCTACGTTGCAGGCGTAAAAACCGACGAATTTTCGGCTGTTGCCGATAAAATTATTCCTTTAGGGGAGCTTAAAGAAAATCTCCCCGACAGCGTTCGCAGAATAAAACTTTCGGCTACCGGCGGCGAGGAAAAACACATAAATCTGCTTGTTCGCAGCTTCCCCGACCAAAAAATGTATTATCTCCACAACCGCCACGACATAAAACAGACCGTTACCGCCGAAATTAAGGGCGGCTCGGCCCTGATTTTCGACCCCGTAAGCGGCGAGGAAACCTCTGCTGTATTCGAAAAGTGCGGAGAAAATATTAAGGTTTCTTTAGATATAGAGGCCTGCGGCTCGGCAATTCTCTTTGTCTACGAGGACGATAGGGTAAAAACTGCCCGGGTCAAGGACAAACTTCCCTTTAACATTACCCGCAAGCTGAAGGGCGAGTGGAAAATTACCTCCGACGAGGACAATATTCTCACACTTGATTACTGCGACCTGTATTTTGATGATGAGTGTGCAGGCAAAAACATCCCCATAAGCGACGTTCAGGAAATGGCGCTGGCCTTCGGACGCAAGGTTAAAACCGAGGTTGTATTCAAATTTAACGTTAAGGAAAAGGCCTTCAGCCGTATGAGGCTGGCGGTGGAAACCCCCGAAATTTTCGATATTAAGGTAAACGGCAAGGAAGTCGACAAAACCGTTTTGGGAATTTTCCACGACCCCGCCTTTAACCTTATAGATATTGCCCCCTTCGCTATTGAGGGGGAAAACGAGGTCAGCCTTGTTTGTATGTTCGACCAAAGCGACCGTGTTCGCGATATGGCCGAAAAATCCCTTATTTTCGAATCGGAAAAGAACAAGCTGTTCTACGATATGGAAATCGAAGCGGTATACATTACCGGTGATTTCGGGGTAGAAAGCGATAAACCCTTCACCGAAAGCGCCAACCGCGGTCTTATTACCGAGGGCGCCTTCAGCATTGTAAAACAGAACAGAACCGTAAAGGACGGCGCCGTAGCACCTCAGGGCTTCCCCTTCTTTGCAGGCAGTATGACCTTTAAAAAGACGGTTACCCTAACCGCCGAGGAAGCAGAAAATGCGCAAATCGCCTTCTCATCCCTTTGCTCTAACGTCACAAGCGTTAAGGTAAACGGTAAAACGGCAGGCGAAATTCTTTGGCAGCCATATAGCCTTGACCTTGCAGGACTTCTGCACGAAGGCGAAAATGTTTTTGAAATTACCGTTAAGGGAAACCTTCGCAATATGCTGGGTCCCTTCCATCTAAACATCGGCGAGTGTCTGTCCGTCGGCCCCGGCGCGTTCTTCCATAATTCACCCATCTGGCTCAAAGGAAGCGCAGGCGCATCCTCTTCCTGGGTGGATTCCTACTGCTTTGTAGAGTTCGGTTTGTTCTTCTGACAAAAACAAATGTCCCGAAAAAACACAAGAAAATGGGAAGAGTTCGGGAAAATTAAAACTAACACAGCAATATTTGTCTATAAATTGCCATAGTTATGACTTGCCTATCCCAAAGATGTTTTATACAATAAGGATATAATGCCGCAAAGTGCGAAAAGGTGAGTATAAATGATAAAAGTTGCTATTTATAACGAATATCTCCACGAGAAAGAAGAGGAATGGGTAGCCAAGGTTTATCCCGAGGGTATTCACGGTCAGCTTAAAAAGGTTTTGTCCGATGAATTCGAGGTAACCACCTACACCTTAGATACCGTAAACGACATTACCGAAGAGGTGCTGAAAAATACCGACGTTCTTATCTGGTGGGGTCATATGGGCCACTCAATGGTGCCCGACGAGGTGGCAGAGCGCGTTCGCGATGCGGTTCACGGCGGAATGGGTCTTGTGGCTCTCCATTCGGCACATCATTCCAAGCCCTTTAAGCTCCTTATGGGTACAAAGTGCAATCTGCTCTGGCGCTGTAACGACGATTGCGAGCGGGTATGGAACATAAAACCCTCTCATCCCATCGCTCAGGGAATCGGGGAGTTTATCTATCTCGAGAAGGAAGAAACCTATGGCGAGCCCTTCGGAATTCCCGACCCCGACGAGATTGTTTTCATCGCCTCCTACGAGGGCGGAGAGGTTTTCCGTGCAGGCTGTTGCTTCACGCGGGAGCTTGGAAGAATCTTCTATTTCCAGCCCGGCCACGAAACATATCCCATCTATTATAACGAGGATGTTATAAGGGTTATCAAAAATGCAATAAATTGGGCCTATTCCCCCTATAGAAGCGACCGCGGAATAGATTCCCGTCACGTAAAGCTTCCCACCACCGTTTTAGAGGATTTTTAAGCAAACACGAATAATCCGAACCTGCCTAAAACGGCATTCTTTCGGCACTTTTCGGTTTGTCATCACCCGTAGGCGTTAGCCTGACGGATTCTTCCGCACCAAAAATCACTCGAAAT
>JAXJWR010000182.1:0-4731 GCA_036307905.1 Acutalibacteraceae bacterium | reverse complement strand
TTTTTTACCTAGTTATTATAATCCTTTCGAAATATTATGTCAATCAAAAATCATTCGGAAGTTATATAGATTAAATGAGCTATCGAAGGTATTGATTCGCCCTGCTGTGTTGTAGTTGGCGAAAGCAATGCACCGGTTGCACAGAATAATACGTTCTTATATTCCTTCTTTCGCAACTTTTTTAAAATGAAAGAGCAAAGTACGCTGGCAGAACATCCGCATCCCGACCCACCAGAATGAACGTCTTGCGAATCTCTGTCGAATATCATATTGCCGCAATCCTTATGAACAGATTGTATATATAAACCGTTCTCTTCTAAAAGTTTATATAGAAGTTCAGAGCCGACAACTCCCAAATCTCCGGTAAATATTGCATCAAAATCTTCTATATTCGCACCCGTATCGCTAAAAAACGCTCTTATAGTATCGGCAGCAGCAGGCGCCATGGCAGCACCCATATTGTTTGCGTCTTTAATTCCATAGTCTATAATTTTTCCTATGGTTGCCTTTATTATTTTTACACCTGAGTTTTGCCCCAGTATTGCTGCTCCGGAACCGGTGACAGTCCACTGTGACGTTTGGGGACGCACCCCGCCGTATTCCAACGGAAACCTATATTGTCGCTCTGCTGAACAAAAATGCGATGATGTTACCGCAATCGCTTTATTAGCCGCACCGGATTCAACGCTTATCGCAGCATTTATTAAACTAAGAGCCATAGTTGAACATGCACCGTAAACTCCTACAAATGGAATTTTAAAACCCTTAGTGCCAAAACAGCTTGCTGTACACTGATTAAGCAAATCTCCTGCAAACAGTATATCAATATCCTTCGGTTCGAGATTACATTTTCGCAGTGATTCTTCAACCGCGTGCATCTGAAGCATACTTTCAGCCTTTTCCCAAGATTCTTGTGCCAGCATACTATCTTCGAAGCAGATATCAAAATGCTTTGCCATTGGTCCTTCTGCTTCCTTAGGGCCAACCACGGCTGCAGAGGATATTATTCCAACGTTATTTTCAAATTCAATACTGCTATTCCCTATTCTTTTCATATTCTCTCCCCATAAAACTGTATTTACTGACTATCATATATTTTCTAACTCCGGCAAGATATACCGAAACCCTCATAAACATTGAAATTAAATATAAAATCATAACAAATCAACCTCACGTTTATTGTACCGATTTGAACTAAATTTATGCTAAAATACAGCGAGAAAATATAAATTAAATAATCTAATTGAACATACAGTATAGGAAAAGGCTTGACCAATCGGCCAAGCCTTTTCGTGTGACGAACCAAATCTACAAATCGTTTTGAATTGTTCTTTCTATAACCATCCGTTTCAACTCATCACTTAAGCGGCAGAAATACTCTGAATAACCGCCTACACGGACAACAAGATTTTTATGTTCTTCAGGATTTCTATAAACCTCCTCAAGCATCTCTCTTGAAATGCAGGTAATTTGCATTTGAATGCCGCCCTGCCTCATATAACCTAAAATCAGGGCCTTCAAAATTTCATTTCTAAAGCTGGGGTTAATGTTAAAATTCAGTACCGGCACTCCAAGTGCACGTTCCAAATCCAAGGCAGTTACACTGTTTAAAAGTGCGGTAGGACCTTTGGTATCCTTTCCGAATATAGCGGCAAGGGAATCACAAAGCGGTGCACCTGATTCTCTTCCGTCCGGTGTAGCACCGATCTTTTTCCCTGCATCTACCTGAGACATAAACTGGATAGAAGCCGGTAAGAATGCCTCGCCCAAAGGAGGCTTTTTAGCGTCCAGCGTTGAGAAAATATCGATTGATATCTTCTTTGAGAATGTGTTAACATCTGGATTGTCCTTGCCAAAACTGTTGTTGCGATTTCTTAACTGCGCAAGAAAATCTTTATCATTTTCTTCAAGCTTTTCTATTAACTCCGCTGCACTAAATAGATTTCTTTCAAAAACGCAATCACGAATAACCAACATTGCATCGATAACATTTATCATTCCTGCAAAATTAATGATGCTCCATTTATATCTTGCACCACCGTTATTAAAATCAAGCTCGTTATCGATACAGTCATCGACCAGTAACGTACGCATAGGTAACGGATTATATTTTGCTCTTTCTGTTTGAGAATTACCAATTTCATTTGTGACGATATCGACAGTCTCATTTACTGCATCAATATATCTCGTATAAAATTCATCAAAGTTTGTCGACTTTTCAAGTTCTGTCTTTATAAGGTTTTCCAAAATTAACAGCAAATTGATTCCCGCATCAACAGAGCCCACATTTGATAGTCCGGACAGCATTGTTTCTGTACAGCCACAACCACAGAATTTTTTTATATCCTCATCATTTATATTTCTGAATTTCCTTTGCAAACCGCCAAGCAGTGCCTTGGGATTATAAAACGCAGGTTGTCCGTTTGATGTTCGAATACTCTCAAAAGCCTTATTCCAAATCTCATCCGGCGTACTTTCATCGACAAATAGTTCTATCATCGGTCGGCGCTTGCCTTTGGCGGCCTCGAGGCATTGCAAAGTCAAAGGGTTGTAATCCATTCCTAGAGCCATAGAATACCCGTTGTTTGCGTCCAAGTTGTCAAATAGGTTTTTCAGCAGCTCCGTGATGTCTTCCCCTTCGTAATAAGGATAGAGTCCACTTGCTACACAACCCAAATTATCACAACCGTCAAGATATAATATAAAGTTCCAACAAACAACTGCTTCATATATATCTCTTGCAGGTTTCATAGGTACCTGTTTTAATGCTGAAATAAGCTTATAGTCAGCGTTGACCGACTCTAAATATTCAACACAACGTTTAGTATAGCAATCAATTCCGCCAATCAAATGCAGTAAACCCTCACGCATATCCTTGTCCTTTATTTTCTCTATACGCGGAATATACGACAAAAAACCTTCTTTTAAAATACGCTCATAATTCGGCATAGAGTGCGTATACATATTACCTGTAACGGTATGCTCTTCAGGTACGCTTGAATTATAGCGACAAAATTCTTTTCTTATAAGTTCTTCTACTTCGACTGCTTCATTTCTAAGTTTTTGCCAATTAACTGCCAGACTGCTCAAATAATCGGGAGATACTACCCTGCCCGACGGATATAACGGATAACCCGTGTATTCCGGGAGTTGGCAATTCTCATAAAAACGTCGTAAACCCATAGCTTTTCTCAAAAAAAGACTACATTGTGTTTTTTCAAATAACCCTGCAGCACCATATTCGCCAATGTCAAGTAACTTTTTCATAACCATAATATACACCTCTTTTTAACGATTGTATTGTATTAAACAGTATTTTGCTATTGCATTTTCATAATAATGTATGGTAAAATCATAACATAGAGGTGATTTAATGCGATTTGAAGTTATTTCGAATTCTATCTGTCCGATTCTAAATATATCGAGTATTGGTTATTCAAAAGACCCTGCAGTTACGCGATTTGGTGCGGGCGTGCGCAATTCATATATCATCCACTACGTTATATCGGGGAAAGGATATTTTAACGGTAATCCCGTTAATGCAGGACAAGGTTTTTTAATAACTCCTAAAATGCACGAGCATTATTACCCGGATAAAAAAACACCTTGGGAGTATTTGTGGGTAATTTCAAATGATGAAAGAATGGCAGATATATTTGAACTTTTCCGTGCAGATAAAAGTAATTACATTTTTTCTTACCAATACGTTTCTGCAGTAAAGGATTTGGCGGAATTATTGAAAAAGCAGGCTAATCGAATAGTAAGCTCTTTCGAATTGCTTGAAATGTTTCTGCATCTTCTCAAACATCAACAAATCGAAACAGAACATCATTATGAAAAAACGAATGCAGAAATTTATATAGAAGCGGCCGTTAAATATATCCAATCAAATATACATACCGCTATTTCGGTTGCCCAACTTACAGAGTTTTTGGGTGTGAGCCAACCATATTTATTTAAACTCTTTAAAACTAAATTTCAAATGTCTGCTAAAGAATATATTCTAAAACAGAAACTGAATCAAGCCAAATTACTCCTGAAAGAAACACCGCTTACCATTACTCACGTCGCAAATTCGGTGGGTTTTCAGGATGCATTGGCATTTTCTAGATTTTTTAAATCAAGAACCGGACTTTCGCCCCAAAAATACAGAAATACGACCATAAAAAAAGGCTTGACATAACGGTCAAGCCTTTTTCGTTAGAATAAAGTCGTTATCCAATAAATAATTCCATAAACCACACTTGCTACTGTGCCATACACAATAACCGGTCCTGCGATTTTAAACATATTTGCTCCTACACCTAAAACAAAACCATCTGCTTGTGTCCGGTTAGGACCCATACATTTGTGTTCTATTAGGACTAATTTTTCCTTGTAAGCTGTCGATTAATACTGCTTTTTGACTTCCCGATAAGTAAAAATTTTGATTAAATCTACTATGTAAGATGTGGATATCATATCCTATTACCCACATTTCGATATTGCGTAGGCGACATCCCCGTAATTTTTTTGAAAGTACGGGCAAAGTAATTCTGATCCGGAAAGCCGCTGGCTTCTGCTATTTCGGCAATGGACTTATCCGTAAAATCCAGCAACTCCTTTGCCCGGTCAATGCGAATCTTCAGCACAAACTGTACCGGAGGCATACCTGTAATCTGCTTAAAAATTCGGCTGAAATGCACTTTGCTCATTTTGCAAAAATCGGCGCATTCCGATACGGTGATATTA
>JAXJWR010000181.1:0-6549 GCA_036307905.1 Acutalibacteraceae bacterium | reverse complement strand
CTTTCGCGAATTCTCTTTACAAGGTCGCGGTAAAAGGCGGTGTCGTAGTGACGGTTCATTCTTTTAAGGGTTCTGTCACTTCCCGACTGAAGGGCCAGGTGAAATTGCGGACAGAATTTGGGCTGTGCCACCAAACGGGAAAGGGTTTCATCACTTATGTGGTCGGGCTCCAGCGACCCTAAACGAATCCTTTTAATGCCTTCGGGCTTTGCGGCGGCAGATACCGCGTCGCAAATGGTAAGATTACATTCTTTGCCGTAGGAGGTCAGGTTAATTCCCACCAGTACAATCTCAGAAAAGCCGTTTTTGCTAAGCCTTTCGGCCTCGGCGGTAATTTCCTCGGGACTGCGGGAGCGAATTTCTCCTCTGGCCTTAGGAATAATACAGTAGGTACACCAGCGGTCGCAGCCATCCTCGACCTTCATAAAGGCCCGGGTGCGCTCGGCAAAATCGGAAAGTGGGGGCGTGGTGTATTTTTCACATTTGGTGTGGGGGGCAATTTCCACGATTCTTTGTCGGTTTTTTAGGAAATCGGCCAAGAATTTGGGAATCTTTTCGGGATTTGTGTTTCCCGTGATAATATCGGCCTCACAAAGCTCCTCTGCCCTTTCGGGGAAGGCCTCGGGCATACAGCCTGCAAGAATTATAACCCCGTTTGGCAAAAGCTTTCTGAAACGGCGCACGGCCTGACGGGTTTTTCGGTCGCTTTCGGCGGTTACGGTGCAGGAGTTTATAACAACGCAGTCTGCACATTTCGGGTCGGAAACTATGCTGTGACCCGCCTTTGTAAGCAGTTCGCCCATAACCTGCGACTCGTACTGATTAACCTTGCAACCAAGGGTATAAAAAGCAATGTTCATCTATTTTCTCCAAGAAGTTGATAAAGATATTATATAAAAAGTTTTCGTATTTTTCAACCATAAGAAAAGAACCGTATAGTTATACGGTTCTTTAGGTTTTATATTACCCCGAAAAGCAGATCGCCGTAGGTGGGGATGGGCCAGTACTCCTCTGCGGTGAGGGTCTCCATTTCGTCCACCAGAACGCGGAGAGAGGCCATAATGCCAAGCACCTTGTCTCTGTAATAGGCGGCGCGAGCTGTCCAGTCGGCAATGCTCTGCGCCTTTTTTGCGGCGTTTTCCAGTTGCTTTATCTTTTTGTAGGCCGAAAGCTTTAATTCACTCAGCTTTTTGCCGGTCTCAAACTCAAAGCTGTTTCTCATATCAAGCTCGAATGCATCCGCAACCTCGTCTACAGTCTCTGCCAGAGAGCAAACATATTCGCTTACGGCAGGAAGTATCTCCTTGCGGGCCATAGATGCCATGGTAAGGGCTTCAATGTTTAGGATTTTGCAGTAGTTTTCGGTGAGGATCTCAAGACGGGAGCGAAGCTCGGTCTCGGTATATATCTTGTGGGTAGCATAAAGCTTTATATTCTTTTCGTCCAGCAGGTGGGAAAGGGCATCGGGGGTGGTCTTAAGATTTAAAAGACCTCTCTTTTCGGCCTCTTTCTCCCAGCTTTCGTCATAGCAGTTGCCGCTCCAGATAATACGCTTATGGCGGCGGATGGTTTTCTGAATAAGGTCGTGCAGGGCGGTCTCGAAGTCCTCTGCACCCTCCAGCTCGTCGGCAAACTGACGGAGCGCCTCTGCGGCGGCGGTGTTAAGAACTACGTTAGGCTCGGCCACCGAGTCGGAGGAGCCCAGCATACGGAATTCAAACTTGTTACCGGTAAAGGCAAAGGGAGCGGTGCGGTTTCGGTCGGTGGTGTCTTTGGGGAATTTGGGAAGAACGTGAACGCCAACCTTAAGATTTTCCTTTTCCTTGGCACCGTAGGGGGTGTCGGTCTCGATAGCCTCAAGAATTCCCTCCAGCTCGTCACCCAGGAACATGGAAACAATGGCGGGGGGAGCCTCAAGGGCGCCAAGACGGTGGTCATTGGCGGCCGATGCAACCGATATGCGGAGAAGGTCCTGATATTCGTCTACCGCCTTGATAACGGCGCAGAGGAAGAGCAGGAACTGTGCGTTTTCGTAGGGGGTTTCACCGGGATTTAAAAGATTAACGCCGGTGTTGGTGGAAATCGACCAGTTGTTGTGCTTGCCTGAGCCGTTTACTCCGTCGAAGGGCTTTTCGTGAAGCAGACAGATAAGGTCGTGCTTCTTGGCGATTCTCTGGAGAAGCTCCATGGTAATCTGGTTGTGGTCGACCGCAATGTTGGTGGTGGCGAAAATGGGGGCCAGCTCGTGCTGAGCGGGTGCGGCCTCGTTATGCTCGGTTTTAGAAAGCACACCAAGCTTCCACAGCTCCTCGTCTACCTCGGTCATAAAGGCCTTCACGCGGGATTTAATGGTGCCAAAGTAATGGTCATCCAGCTCCTGACCCTTGGGAGGCATTGCACCGAAAAGGGTGCGGCCGGTGTAGATAAGGTCTTTTCTTCCAAGATAGAATTCTTTATCAATAAGGAAATACTCCTGCTCGGGTCCAACGGTGGTTTTAACCGCAGTTACATCCTCGTTTCCAAAGAGCTTCAGTACGCGAAGTGCCTGCTTGTTAAGTGCCTCCATACTGCGGAGCAGGGGGGTCTTTTTATCGAGGGCCTCGCCGCCGTAGGAACAGAAGGCGGTGGGGATGCAAAGCACGTTATTCTTTATAAATGCAAAGGAGGTGGGGTCCCAAGCGGTGTAGCCCCTTGCTTCGAAGGTGGCACGAAGTCCACCCGAAGGGAAGGAGGATGCATCGGTTTCGCCCTGGATAAGCTCCTTGCCCGAAAACTCCATAATAACCTTGCCACCCTCGGCAGGGCTGATAAAGCTGTCATGCTTTTCGGCAGTAATACCGGTCATGGGCTGGAACCAATGGGTGTAGTGGGTAGCACCCTTTTTAATTGCCCAATCCTTCATAGCGTCGGCAACGATGGCGGCAGTCTGACTATCCAACCTCTTGTTATTGTGTATGGCGCGCTGAACAAGGTCAAAGGTCTCCTTGGGGAGCTTTGCCTTCATAACGCTTTCGTTAAAGACGTTGGCGCCAAAAATTTCGGTTACGTTTGCCATATATTTTCTCCTTTAAAGGGGTTTATTCATAAGATTATTTGATTTTAACACAAAAAGCCGCTTTATTCAAGGGAAATACACATAATATTTCAAATTTTAACGAGGCTTTGACTTAATAAAATTAAGTTTACGGCTTTATATCGCCAACAATTGGCGAAAAACGCCTAATTTTCACAAGTCGCTTGACAAGGTTTCGGTTCTGTGATAAAATCCCAAACAGGCAGTTCGAAACCATCCTGCCTTAAAGCACTTGCTTTAAAATCAAAACTACGGGAAAGAAAAGCAGTTTAGTGGCGCCCGTGGGCGCTTTTTCTTTTCCCCGAAAGGAAAAACAATGAACGAGCTTATACTTATTTTATCTCTTGTCGTCATTTTTGGCGGAGTAATTCTGGCCTACCGATTTTTCGGCAAAGGCGGGCTTTATGCCTTTACCGTATTTGCAACGGTGCTGGCCAATATCGAGGTGCTAATTCTTGTGCGGGCCTTCGGTATGGAGCAAACCCTGGGCAACGTCCTGTTTGCCTCCACCTACCTTATAACCGATATTTTAAGCGAAAACGAGGGCAAAAAATCTGCCGAAAAGGCGGTTAATATAGGCGTTTGCACCGCCGTATTTATGGTAATCATAACCCAGTCCTGGTTGCTTTTTACCCCCTCTCAGGGCGATTGGGTCTCCCCCTCAATTAAAATTGTATTTTCGGCAACCCCGCGACTGCTTTTTGCAAGCTTTTTAGGCTATGCCATATCTCAAAAGCTGGACGTCTTTTTGTATCATAAGTGGTGGGCTTTCACCGAAAAACGCACGGGCAACCGTCGCGGGTTTTTGTGGCTTCGTAACAACGGCTCGACCCTTATTTCCCAGATAGTAAACACCGTTGTCTTTAATATGGCGGCATTTTTCGGCCTTTACGACGGCAAAACCCTGCTTTCGGTAATTGTTTCGAGCTATATTATCTACGTGGTAACCTCCCTGCTGGATACTCCCGTAGTCTACCTTGCCCGCAAAATGAAGGAAAAGGGCCACATTTCGGCAGAGGGTTAAAATATAATAGTGACAAACGGCTGGTAATGTGGTATAATAAAGAAAATATTTTTTTGGATGTGACTTTTTTGGAAAACAGATATTACGACGTGGTTATTGCGGAAATGTCCGCTTTTTTTGAGCAGAACGGCTTTACCGAGTGCGACGGCATCTTTAAAAACGATGCCAAGGCAATAAAAATCGAATACGACGAGGATAAACAGATATATAAACTCCTTTGTGCCGACGTTACAGATGGCGCTGTGGGCGAGTTTTCTGTAATCTCCTCCTACCTTTTCGACGAAACCCAAACCAAAAACGATGCAGTAAGCGTCGGTATAGATTTTACCGACAGCGCAAAGAAAGCCCTTGGGGTAAAATCCGCACGCAGAACAGGTGGCGGGGCCGAGCTTCCCACCGCAAACGGAAACGCAGTAAACGTGGGCACCCTTACGGCAAAACTCCTTGCCAACTATCCCGAGCTTAAGGACACCTATAAATACGAGGTAGAGAAGAAGGGCAAATTCCTTTATCTCGATTTCTATACTACCTATTTTGTTCCCCGTGTAAGGGCAACCCTCGAATCAGGAAACAAAAAGGCAACCAAAAAGCTTATTGATATGCTTTGCGAAATATTCGTTTCGGGCGACCGTGCTTCGGTAAATCTGGTAATTGCTCTGCTTGCCGCTGCTATCGGCCTTAGCGGTGACCGCTTTAAGGCCGCTGCCGACAAAATGGAGGATTGTCCCCATCTTGTAACCGCCGTAAACAACGAAATAGCGGTTCTTGCAAAAAACAAAAAGCTCCAAAAGGCACTTAAATTCGAAAAATAATTAAAACAGCTATGAATCGGGTGGATTCATAGCTGTTTTTTATCGTCTTGTTCTGTAACCCGAGGGGGTCTGGCCTGTGGCCTGCTTAAAGCACCGTCCGAAATAAAGGGGGTCCTTAAAGCCGATGACTGTGGAAATTTCCTTCACCGAAAGGTTGGTGGTGGAAAGCAGGTTTTTGGCAATATTTATGCGCTGAAGCTGTTTATACTCCATAGGCGAAAAGCCTGTAACCGCCGTAAACAGGTGGGTGAAATAGGAGGTAGAAAGATTGCACATCTTTGCGTATTCGTCTACCCCCAGCTTGCTGGTACAGTCGGAGGTTATGGAGTTAAGTGCAGGGGCAATCTTTTCGTAGCCCTTTGCGTGGTCGCGGGGGATGGTATGTATTGCGATTCGGGACATATAGCCAAGAGCCGCCACAAAAAGGGAAGAAGCAATAACCGAAGCCGCCGAATCGTTGTTTTCCAGCTCCTCTATAATTTTATCAAGTATAGAGGGGATTTCGTTTTCGTGGCCGATGAAGTATTTGTCGCGGGAGGTGAGTTTTAGGTTTGAAAGCAGCTCTGCGGCGAATCTTCCGCCAAAGCTTATGCGGTAATATTCTGCCACGTCCTGCGGGTCGGGAGCAAAGAATTTTGCCTCTCCCGGACGGCAGACCGAAAAATCTCCCGCGGTGAGATTGTGGGTGCGGGTCGATACTGCAAGCTCGCCAGAGCCGCGGCGCACAAAAACAAAAATATAATCAGGGGAATCGAAGGTTACAACGTCGCAGTTGTCTCTGCAAATTTCACAGGAAGTAATCTCCAAAAGATTTGCTGATTCACTTGGTGAAGGGGGTATGGTGTGTTCCTGACGGTAGATTTCGTCCACCTCCTTAAAAATCGTGGTGTAATTATAGCATATTTCACCGTAAAGGACAAGATTAAATTATTGTGCTTAATTGGTTTTTGTGGTATATTAAAATCAGTAAAATCGGGAGGGAAGTTATGGTACATTTAGGTAACGATTGGGACGGCATATTGGCCGACGAGTTCGAAAAGGACTATTATAAGGAGCTTCGCGGTTTTTTAAAAAGGGAATATTCTACACAAACCGTATATCCCCATATGAATGATATTTTCAGCGCCCTTAAGGCCTCCTCCTTCGAAAAAACCAAGGTGGTAATAATCGGACAAGACCCCTACCACGGACCGGGTCAGGCCCACGGAATGTGCTTTTCGGTAAAGCGTGGGGTAGAGCCGCCGCCCTCCCTTAAAAATATTTTTAAAGAGCTTTCGGCCGACGTTGGCTTTAAAACTCCAAACCACGGGGAGCTTATCTCCTGGGCAGAGCAGGGGGTACTGCTTTTAAACACGGTGCTTACCGTCCGCGCAGGCAGTCCCAATTCCCATAAAGGCAAGGGTTGGGAGCTTTTTACCGACAGGGTAATTTCCGAGCTTAATCGCAAAAAGACCCCGGTTGTTTTTCTGCTTTGGGGAGCAAATGCAAAGAACAAGGCAAAAATAATAACCAATCCCATACATAAAAAGCTGGAAACGGTACATCCCAGTCCGTCAGCTACCTGTTTCTGGGAAATTTTGTTGCGGATACGCTCTGCCTTCATGCGGCGGGCGATGATGCTGTAATCTAAATCTGACATT
>JAXJWR010000180.1:0-1556 GCA_036307905.1 Acutalibacteraceae bacterium | reverse complement strand
GAATCGAACTCACAACTAACCCTTAGGAGGGGTTTATTATATCCATTTAACTAAGGAGGCGGATTTCTATATTAAATTTTTAATCCCCATTGACACCCCATCCTAAGGGTTTTATTATTACGGGGTTTATTCATTCAGATTGCCATAATATATTACAACAATTCGGTGGGTTTGTCAATAA
Organism: Acutalibacteraceae bacterium; assembly: GCA_036307905.1. Lineage (GTDB taxonomy): Bacteria > Bacillota > Clostridia > Oscillospirales > Acutalibacteraceae > SFWF01. The sequence continues at coordinate 1,375 of JAXJWR010000180.1, read as the reverse complement.
AAAGGGGTCGCAAAGACCCCTTTTTATTAAAGCTAATGCTATTTTCTTTTCTTAATTTGAACGACGAGGGTTATCATATGAATAATATGGGCAAGCTGTACCACCACATATATCCAACCGACAACGTCAAGCTTGAAATAGCCTCCCGCAGACACAGCGGCGGGAGCAAAAAGGCTTATCCAAAAGGCGTTTGCCCCAAAGAAAAACACCGAAAATACGATTGCGACTAAGATTCCCCACACCTTAACGGGGTTTGAAGCAAAGGAGACGAGCAGTGTGATGAGTCCAAGGGCATAGATCACAAGCTGACCGATAACCACTCCTCCAAAGCCGCCGACGTCAAAGACAAAAAACATAGAAAAGGTGTGCTGTTCCTCAACTCCGAAAAGGGCGTTGGTGCCCCCCATCGAAATCGAGGGGATAAACATTGCGGCACCGCAAAGCAGATAGAGGAAAAGGGAAGCCAACAACCTTGCGCGGCAGGGGCCCCAAAATGGTCCGGGGCGCCTTATATTACTTCTTCCCATATTTACACCCTTGTACCGCAGCCTATGCAGAAACGGTCGTCGGGTTCGAGAACGCGTCCGCAATGTACACACTTTTTAACCTCGGGCTCTGCGGGTGCTGTGAAAGCAGGAGCAGTTGCGCCAACCTTTGTTCCGCAAACGGTGCAGAAAAGGTCGCCATCGGGAAGAATTGCTCCACAACCTGCGCAAACGTAACCCGCGGGAGCTTCGGGAACCACAGGAGCAACAGGGGCCTCGGGTGCAGCGGGAACCTCAGGCACTACGGGAGCAACGGGTTCCAGCGGAGCGCCAACCTTGTGTCCGCAAGAGGTGCAGAATAAAACTCCGTCAGAAAGAAGGTTTCCACACTTCACGCAAAGATTTACAGACTTTTCGGGTTCTGCAGGTGCTACGGGTTCGGCAGGTGCTACGGGTTCGGCAGGTACTACGGGTTCAACCGGAGATCCCACCTTATGTCCGCAGGAGGTGCAGAAAAGCACGCCTTCTGCAAGGAGGTTTCCGCAGTTTACACAAAGATTTGCGGGTACTTCAGGCTCAACCGGTACTTCGGGAGCAAGAGGCTCGCCCACCTTGTGTCCACACATTGTGCAGAAAAGCATACCTTCGGCGAGGGCGCTTCCACAGTTTACGCAGAGGTTTCCGACAGTCTCGGGCTCAACCGGTGTCTCGATCTTATTACCGCAGAAGCTGCAGAAGGGCACACCGTAATTTATCTCTTGACCACAGTGGGGACAGGGCAGAATTCCTCGGATGCGCATAATATTTTCCTTGTGCTCTTCAATTTTTGCGCGAGATTCTTTAATTCTGTTTATAAGTGCGGCAAATTCAGGGTTTTCGTCATCCTTATG
>JAXJWR010000179.1:0-2863 GCA_036307905.1 Acutalibacteraceae bacterium | reverse complement strand
TACGACGTGCTGGAAATGACCATTGAAGAGGGTATGAACTTCTTTGAACCAATTCCTAAAATCCACCGAAAACTTAAAACCTTGTTTGATGTTGGACTGGGTTATGTAAAAATAGGCCAGCCTGCTACAACCCTTTCGGGAGGTGAGGCTCAGCGTGTCAAACTTGCAAACGAGCTCTCAAAACGTGGAACGGGAAATACCATTTATATTCTTGACGAGCCTACAACAGGTCTTCATACTGCCGACGTTCATAAGCTTCTCGACGTGCTGAATCGTTTGGTAGAACAAGGAAACACCGTGCTTGTAATTGAGCACAATCTTGATGTTATCAAAACCTCAGACTATATAATCGACTTAGGTCCTGAAGGCGGTGACAGGGGAGGCACGGTTCTTTGTGCGGGCACTCCCGAAGAAATCGCCGAATGTGAAGTATCATATACGGGGCAATTCCTTAAGAAACTTCTGTAGTTTAAATTCATATATTGTTAACCAAATAGCTTCACATAGAGTGTAAACTTAAAGAAAGGCGGTGAAATATGTTTGGATATATCAGGGCATCAAAACCCGAAATGCGCATTAAAGAGTTTGAAATGTATAAGACTGTTTACTGTTCTCTTTGCAAAGAACTTGGTAAAACCTATGGTATTGCTGCCAGATTTACGCTAAGCTACGATTTCACTTTTTTGGCCCTCCTTTATATGGCGCTTAATGAGAATTGCTGCGGAATAAAAAAGGGAGTATGTACTTGCAACCCGCTTAAAAAGTGTAAATATCTCGAAAATGCGGATGATCTTAAACTGCCTGCCGCCGCTTGTATGATATTGCTTTATTATAAAATCCTTGACAATATTTCTGACGAAAAGGGTTTTAAGCGCCTGGGTTATAAGCTTGTACGTCCTATATTTTCTTCTGCATATAAAAAGGCCTCCAAGCAGTATCCGATAATTGACGATATTGTCTGCCGATATATAGATGGTCAAAGACTGGTAGAACAAAACAATACCGATAGTATTGACCCTGCTGCCGAGCCTACCGCAATCTGTATGGCCGAGCTTTTCCAGCAGTTATCCGACGATTTGCTGACCAAACGTTGTCTTAACCGTCTGGGTTACTGTATCGGAAGATACATCTATATTTTAGATGCCGCGGTTGATTTAGAGGAAGATATAAAGCTGGACCGCTATAACCCGCTTAAAGGTCTTGCCGATAACGAAAATCGCAACAAAGATTTCATTGCACCGCAGCTTAATATTTGTATAAGTGAGGCGGCTAAGGCCTACGAACTGATAGATATAAAGAAATTTAAGAATATTCTTGATAATCTCATTTATTTGGGACTTCAGGAAACGTTTACAAAGGAGTTAAAAATATGAGAGATCCTTACGAGGTATTAGGCGTATCAAAGGACGCTACCGACGAGCAGATTAAGGCTGCATACCGCGAACTAGCAAGAAAATATCATCCCGATAATTATGTCGACAATCCTCTTGCAGACCTTGCATCTGAAAAAATGCAAGAAATAAACGAGGCGTACGACAAAATTGTCAGTATGAGAAAGGGTAGCTCCTCTTCTTCATCTGGCGGTGGCAGTACAGGAAGCCCTGAATTTGCCCATATACGCACACTCATTGCTAATAATATGCTTGATGAGGCCCAGCGCGAGCTTGATAAGTATTCTACCAATGAACGTTCTGCCGAATGGTATTTCCTGAGTGGTTCTGTTCTGTACAAGCGCGGTTGGTACAGTAATGCTTATTCCAGTTTTGCTACTGCAGTGAATATGGATCCCGGTAATCAGGAGTACCGTCAGGCGCTAAATAATATGCAGCGTCAGTCAAGCGGCGGATATAGCGGACCTTACAGAACTTCGGGTAATATGGGTGGTTCTTGCAACTCCTGCGACTTCTGCTCTTCGCTTATTTGCGCCGATTGTTGCTGTGAGTGTATGGGCGGAGACCTTATTTCCTGTTGCTGATAGAGGTGTATGGGTTGAATAAAACAAAGAAGATCACCATATCTGCTATGATGGCTGCTCTGGCTTCGGTATTTATGCTCACTTCTTACTTTCCTTACCTTACTTATGCTATTCCCGCCATTGCCGGTCTTTTTGTTATGGTGGTGGTTATAGAGGTGGATACAAAATGGGCAACCTTTGCGTATGTTGTATCGGCCACTATTGCTTTTTTAATGGCAGAACCTGAAGCTAAAATGCTTTATATTATGTTTTTCGGATACTATCCCATAATTAAGGCTCTTTTCGAAAGGCTTAGAAGCAGGGTTTTTGAATACGTTCTAAAATTTTTAGTGTTTAATATCGCGGTAATTCTTGCGTATACGCTGGCTTCTGCAATCTTTGGTATAACACTTGAGGATATGGATGATTTTGGTAAGTATACCGCAATTATCCTTCTGGCGGCGGGAAACGTAGTGTTTCCGATTTACGATGTCTGCGTATCAAGAATGGCGCAGTTCTATTCTATAAGATTGCATCCTGCAGTAAGCAAAATATTTTCTGGTAAACGGTAGGTATATTTATGTCAAAAAAAGTTGCAATAATCGGCGGCGGTGCCGCAGGGCTTATGGCGGCCTATGCTGCAGCCTCTGGTGGAAATGACGTTACCGTTTTTGAAAGAAATCAAAGACCCGCCCGCAAGGTTATGATTACGGGTAAAGGCCGTTGCAATGTAACAAATAATTGTGATAGAGATACCTTTTTAGCAAATACTCCCCACGGGTCCAGATTTATGTTTTCGGCTTTTTCTGCATTTTCATGTGAGGATACTATGAACTTCTTCGAGAGGCAGGGAGTTTCTCTTAAAACCGAAAGGGGAAACAGGGTCTTTCCCGTGTCGGATAAGGCAGT
>JAXJWR010000178.1:0-4262 GCA_036307905.1 Acutalibacteraceae bacterium | reverse complement strand
CCAGGTTGAGTTGTCTGCTACCGATGCACGTGCTATCGGTGTTGTAGCTCCCATTCGTGAGTCGGGCGATGTTGCAGGTTCGGGTGCTTGCAAGCTTATCGGACCTGCAGGCGAGGTTGAACTCACCGAGGGTGTTATTGCTGCAAAGCGTCACATTCATATGACCACTGCCGATGCTGAAAAATACGGCATCACCGATAGCCAGATTGTTTCTGTTAAAATTCCCACCGAGGGTCGCGCTCTTGTATTCGGTGACGTTGTTGCCCGTGTGTCCGACAGTTATGCTTTGGCTATGCATCTCGACACCGACGAGGCTAACGCTGCCGGTATCCCCGGAAGCTGTATAGGAATAATCCTTGACTAATACAGCGGGAATATATATACATATTCCCTTTTGCAGCAGGAAATGTGGATATTGCAGTTTTTACTCGGTATCTCCTACCTGCGATATAAAAGAGAAATATGTTAAAAAGATTTCGGAAGAGATAGGTAAATGGGGCGGGCGGGTAGCTTGCCCCATTGATACTCTTTATATAGGTGGCGGCACCCCTTCCCTGCTTAGCGGCAAGGAACTTTTCGAAATCGTTACGGCGGTAAAGAAAAGCTTTACCCTTTTACCCGATGCAGAAATTACCGTAGAGATAAACCCCGGCGACAAGCTTGATGATTTTTTGCGTTCGGCCAAGGAATGTGGTGTGAATCGCATTTCGGTGGGGGTTCAGTCGGCCAACGATACAGAACTTAAAATGCTTGGCAGACGTCACACCTTTGACGAAGCTAAGGCGGCGGTTGAGCTTGCCGGAAATATGGGTTTTAATAATATTTCGGCAGATATAATGATTGGTCTGCCCAACAGTACAGAGGAAACCCTTAAAAAAAGCATAGAGGGTATTCTTTCGCTGGGAACACAGCATATTTCGGCATATATCTTGAAGCTTGAGGAGGATTCTCCCCTTTTTAAAGCGGGAACTACCCTTCCCGATGACGACGAGGTTGCCGACCAATATCTTTTAATGTGTGAAGCCTTCGAAAATGCGGGGCTTGAGCATTATGAGATTTCGAATTTTGCCAAAGCGGGATACCAAAGCCGCCACAACAACCGTTACTGGTTACTGTCCGATTATATCGGCATCGGTCCTGCGGCCCATTCCTTTTTCGGCGGAAAAAGATTTTACTATCCCGCCGATTTAGAAGAATTTTTAACTTCGACCCAACCTGTTTTTGACGGTGAAGGCGGAAGCAAGGACGAATACGTTATGCTTGCACTCCGGCTTAAACGTGGTCTTGTTTTCCAGGAGTATGAGGCTCTTTTCGGAGAAAAAGTCAAGGCTGACGTAACTGAGAAGGCAGAGCTATTCGCTAAAAACGGACTTTGCATATGCGACAAAGGTCATATCTCCCTGACCGACAAGGGTATGCTTGTATCAAATACTATTATAGGAGAGCTTATATGAAAACCTATAAAATACATCTTATTCGCCACGGTCTTACCGAGGGCAATTTAAAACAGCAGTACATCGGAAAGACCGACCTGCCCCTTGCAGGAGTTGGCGTAACCCAGCTTCAGCGTTTAAAGGAGGAAGTGGACTACCCCAGGGTGGACAAGGTTTATTCCTCTCCCATGCTGCGCTGCTTGCAGACCGCTCATATTCTTTACCCGGGCAGAGACGTTCAGACGGTGGACAAAATGCGGGAGATAGATTTTGGCGAGTTCGAAGGAAAAACAGCCAACGAGCTGGAAGCCCTTCCCTCCTATGCTGATTGGGCGGCAGGTCGCATAAATGCCGCACCCGGAGGAGAGGACAACACCGAGTTTGCAAAACGACTTTGCGTGGGTCTTAACGAGATTGTTCGCGATATGATGAACGAAGGTGCCGAGCACGCCGCTGTTATTATGCACGGTGGCGCTATTATGATGCTCCTTTCGGCCTGTGCCCTTCCCAGAAAAAGTATGGTTGAATGGACCTGTTCCTCGGGCAGCGGATATTCTATTCTCGTTACCCCTTCACTCTACCATTCGGGCGGTGTCGTTGAGGTAATTGATTATATTTGATTTATAAAAAATTACCTTGCAAAAAAGAAAATTTTATTAAAATCACAAAATTTTTCAATACTAAAAAAAAATTCTTTTCATATAAAAAGAATTGTGATATAATTATTCTTGTAATTTTAAAGCTTTGAAGGAGCGTTTAATATGAAAAAGATCTATGAAGGAAAAACTAAGGACGTTTATTCTCTCGATAACGGCAATGTAATGCTCAAGTTCAAGGACGATTGCACCGGTAAAGACGGCGTTTTCGATCCCGGCGAGAACTCGGTTGGTCTTACCATCGAGGGCATCGGCAAAGCAAATCTTATCTCCTCTGTTCATTATTTCGAGCTGCTCAAAAAAGCCGGAATCAAAACCCACTATGTTTCCGCTAATATTGAAGATGCTACTATGGAGGTTCTCCCCGCCACCGTGTTCGGTCACGGTCTTGAGGTTATCTGCCGCCTCGTTGCCACCGGAAGCTTCATTCGCAGATACGGCGAATACATTAAGGACGGTACTCCTCTTGAGGGTGGTTACGTAGAGTGCACCTTCAAGAACGACGCACTCGGCGATCCCCTTGTTACAGGCGAAGGCCTTGCCGCTCTCGGCGTAATGAGCAGTGAGATGTTCGAAAGCATGAAGGCTCAGACCCTGGCTATTACCAAGATTGTTGCCGACGATCTTAAGTCCATTGGTCTTGACCTTTGGGATATTAAGTTTGAGTTTGGTTTCAACAATGACGAGGTTATGCTCATCGACGAAATTGCTTCGGGCAATATGCGCGTTTACAAGGATGGCAAGATTGTTGACCCTGTCGAGCTTACCAAGCTTATCAACAACAGATAATTGTGTATTAAACAGATAACACCAACCCGCAGGCCAAACGGTCTGCGGGTTTTGTTTTTTATATATTCAGTATATTACCATCTGTATTTAAATACAGATAAAAAAGTTTAATAAGCAACATTGATATCTCGTCGCGGTCTTTTATCCCTTGATCACAAAACAATCTGTATAGTTTGCTTTCTGCAGATAAATAATTGTTTCTTATTATAATACCAAGACTAAAATGAAAATTTATGAGTTCGTCAAAAGAGCAAGCCTTAAAGTTTTCAATAAATTCGCTATTTGTTTCTTCCTTTAATACTTTTAAAAATTTTTCTATTTCTTGATACATTTGCATCCCTCCAAAGCCATTTTACTATATATTGATAGTAAATTCAATACTATTGTTCGATAGTACATATACTTGTACTTGAGGTGAGTATATGTATTTCCCCAGACTTAAAGACTTGAGAGAAGACGCAGATATGGTTCAAAAACAGATTGCTGCCCTACTTGGTATTGACCAACGTGTTTACAGCAACTATGAAACCGGAAAACGCGACATCCCTGTGCGCCACTTGCTTTTACTTGCAGATTTTTATAAAACCTCTACAGACTATATTTTAGGAAGAACTAACGATAAAAAGCTATCTAAATAACATTACCCCGCAGGCCAAACGGTCTGCGGGTTTTGTTTGTTTCTTGACAATTTTAAATATCTGTGATACCATATGAATAGTTGTTCATATGTTGAGGTGATTATATGACAGAAATCAAACAAAACCATCCCGGCCACAAGGAGCGGGTTGAAAGCATCAGCAAGCTAATGCCCCCCGAGGAACAGCTTTACGATCTGGCTGAGCTGTACAAGGTTTTTGGGGACAGTACACGAATTAAAATTCTTTTTGCCTTATATGAGGGTGAAATGTGCGTTTGCGGTATTGCAGAGCTTTTAGGTATGACCCAAAGCGCCATTTCACACCAGCTCAGAGTGCTTAAAAGTAGCAAGCTGGTAAAATTCCGAAAAGAGGGTAAAACCGTTTATTACAGTCTCAGTGACGACCATATTTTCAAAATCTTAGGCCAAGGCCTGGAACATATTACAGAATAGGGGTGCCTTATGAAAAGAGCATACAAACTTGAAAATCTTGACTGCGCACATTGTGCCGCAAAAATGGAAGAAGCCATAAACAAAATCGACGGGGTAAACCGCGCTACCGTCAGCTTTATGCTGGCAAGGCTTACCATAGATGCCCGTGACGAGGATTTTGAACAAATTATAGATGCGGCGCAAAAAGCCATATCCGGGGTTAACCGTCTTTGCAAAATTTCGAGGTAGACCTATGGAAAAAAGACACAAACTGATTCTTCTGCGCATAATTTTTGCGGCGGTGCTTTTTGCTGT
>JAXJWR010000177.1:0-10210 GCA_036307905.1 Acutalibacteraceae bacterium | reverse complement strand
CTGCAAGAGGTCTCGACGCTTACATTATCTGCGACTGCTTTAACTACAGCGTAACCTACAATATGTACGGCAAAGAGGTTCCTATGAGCCCCGACGATCATTTCGCCGACCTTAAGCGCATTATTGCCGCTATGGGCGGAAAGGCTCGTCGAGTAAACGTTATTATGCCCATGCTTTACGAAGGCAGACAGCACAGACGTACAACCCGCGAATCTATGGACTGCGCTTTAATGCTTCAGGAACTTATGGCTATGGGCGTTAAGAACTTCATCACCTTCGATGCCCACGATCCCCGAGTAAACAACGCCGTTCCTCTTGACGGTTTCGACAACGTTCAGGCCGCATACCAGATGATTAAGGCTCTTCTCAGAAGCGTGCCCGATATTCAGCTTAACCCCGAGAAAACTATGATAGTTTCTCCCGACGAGGGCGGAATGGGCCGCTGCATCTACTACTCTTCCGTTTTAGGCCTTGACCTTGGTATGTTCTACAAGAGAAGAGATTATTCCACCATCGTAGACGGACGCAACCCCATCGTTGCTCACGAATTCCTTGGTAAGGACGTTACCGGTATGGACCTCATTCTGGTTGACGATATGATTTCCTCCGGTGAATCTATGCTGGACATCGCCGCTAAGCTTAAGGAGCGCGGCGCAAACCGTATCTTCATTTTCTCTACCTTTGGTCTGTTTGTAAACGGACTTGAGAAGTTCGACGAGTATTACGGAAACGGTCTTATCGACAAGATTTTCACCACCAACCTTATCTACAACTCTCCCGAGCTTCTCTCGAGAGAATGGTACTGCAACGTTAATATGTCTAAGTACATTGCCCTTCTTGTTGATACCCTCAACTGCGACAACTCTATTTCCAAGTTGCTCGACCCCGCAGACAAGATTCACAACGTAGTTGCCAAGCACGAAGGCAAAACCGAATAGGATTCAAAAAAGAGGTTTCGTAAATTTACGAAACCTCTTTTAATTTAAAATAAAAACTCCCGAAGCTTCGGGAGTTTTGCTTTTTAATTAGATAGAAATGGCAGTTGCCATATTGTATTCGTCAATGTCAAATACCTTTTTCATTGCAAGAGCCTCGTAAATATCTTCGTCGCCGATTTTGTTGTTTACATAGGTAACAACACGGTTTCCGATACCCTTATTTAAAAGCTCAACTGCGTGGTAGCCAAACTGACTTGCCATTACTCTGTCGCGCACGGTGGGGTTTCCTCCGCGCTGAACGTGGCCGAGAATGGTAGCACGGGATTCGATGCCTGTAGCCTGCTCGATTCTGTCGGCAATGGCCTCTACTCCGCCAACACCTTCAGCTACAACAACTACAAAATGCTTTTTGCCTGTGCCCTTTATCTTCTTTATTTTCTGGATAACGTCCTTGTCGAGGTCAAACTCAACCTCGGGAACAAGGATGGAAACAGCGCCGCAGGCAATACCTGTTTGAAGGGCAAGATAGCCTGCACGACGACCCATAACCTCAACAACGCTGCAACGCTCGTGAGACTGGGAGGTATCGCGAAGCTTGTCCATCATTTCCATAGCAGTATTCATAGCGGTATCGTATCCGATGGTATATTCGGTAGAGGAAATATCGTTATCGATAGTACCGGGAACACCCACACAGGGGATTCCTTTAAGGGAAAGGTCACGTGCGCCACGGAAAGAACCGTCGCCTCCGATAACAACTATACCGTCGATGCTGTGCTTTTTGCAGGACTCGACAGCCTTATCTACACCCTCTTCGGTTTTAAACTCGGGGCAACGAGCGGTATATAACATGGTACCACCGCGGTGGATTATATCCGAAACACTGCGGGCATCCATATCGATAATATCTCCCTCGATAAGACCTGCATAGCCTCTTCTGATTCCTTTAACCTTCATTCCCATAGCGATGCCTGCACGAACAACGGCGCGGATTGCCGCATTCATTCCCGGTGCGTCTCCGCCACTGGTTAATACTGCGATTGTCTTCATATATAGTCACTCCACTTTGTGAAATAAAATTACTTCAAGTTATTATACAACAAAAGTTTTAATTATTCAACATTTTTTACATTTTCTTGCCCTAAAATTTCTTTAAGCTTTAAAATCAGTTCTTCCGAAGGGGTTACCCACAGGCTTTCGGGGGCTAAAAGACGTTTTCCCGTGGCTTCTACCACATATACGGGAGTTGCTCCGCCAAAGCAGGGCAAAAGCTCCTTTACTGCGGTCATTTCCTCGCTGTTTACGCTTTCTACCCTTAGGTAGAGTCCTTTTTTTACCTGTTTTTTAGGGGGATTTTTCATTACCGCGGGAGAAACCGTTTCGAAACGGTCGGCCATAAGCTCGAAGGGGCGGTCTTCCCTTTCCTGAACACGACCTGTTATCATAACAATATTTCCCTCGGTTATGATATGCTTACTTTCGGTGACCGTTCGGTTAAAGGCAGTTACACCCAGGCTGCCTGTGGTATCTTCCAAAACAACATTAGCCATAATACCGTCGCCTCGGATACTGCGCATCCGCACAGAGGTTATCATACCTACTATGGTAACCTTCCTTCCGTCGGGTATATCCCCTGCCAGAATACTTCTGAAGGTAGGGGCTTTTATGGAGGAGGCGAAATTTCTGTAAGCCTCCATAGGATGGCCCGAAAGATAAAGTCCCGTAGCCTCCTTCTCCGAAGCTAACAAGAGCTCCTCCGGCATTTCTTCTGCAGGCTCCAGCTGATAACCGTCGGTTTTGGTTTCCTCTCCAAAGAGGTCCAACTGACCCGAGCCGTAATAGCGCTGATGGTCGCTTACTGCGGCAAGCACACCGTCGGCTCCTCGGAGCATGGTTTTACGGTTAAGCTCCAGTCGGTCGAGGGCGCCGCTTTTGATAAGTCCTTCAAGGGCGCGACGATTGAAATCTCTGCCCGAGACACGACTGCAAAAATCATAAAGCGAGGTGAAGGGGCCGTTTTCTCTTTCCTTAATAAGGGAAAGCACAAAACCTTCACCGATATTTTTTATTGCCGAAAGTCCGAAGCGGATTCCCTCCGGGGTGGGAGTGAAGTTTTGGTTGCTTTCGTTTACGTGGGGCGGCAACACTTTAATCCCCATACGTTTGCACTCGCCTGTGTAGAAGGCGATTTTATCGGTATCGTCCTGCATACTGGTCATAAGCGCGGCCATATATTCCCTTGGATAGTGACACTTAAGATATGCCGTCTGATAAGATACAAAGGAATAAGCGGCGGCGTGAGATTTATTGAAGGCATAGGAGGAGAAGGCCGACATTTCGTCGAAAATTTTGCTGGCAACCTCTTCGGGGATACCGTTTTTTACGCAACCCTTTATTATTATATTGCCGTTTTTATCCTTTTGTCCGTAGATAAAGGCCTCCCGCTCGCTGTTCATTACGTCGTGCTTCTTTTTAGACATTGCGCGGCGCACAATATCTGCCCTGCCGAGAGAATAACCTGCAAGGGTTCTGAAAATCTGCATTACCTGTTCCTGATAAACGATACAGCCGTAGGTAACGTCGAGTATACTCTTCAGCAGAGGGGTATCGTACTTAATGTCGCCGGGATTATGGCGGTTATGAATATATTTGGGTATTGAATCCATAGGGCCGGGACGATAGAGGGAAAGAATTGCGGTTAAATCCTCTATCTTCTCAGGGTGGAACTGACGGAGGACGTTCTTCATTCCGTCACTTTCGAACTGGAACACTCCGTCGGTATGACCCTGTGACATCATTCGGTAGGTATCTACATCCTCTAAAGATATTTTATCAATAGAAAAATACGGGTCGCGGAGACGGATATAATTTTCGGTATCGCGGATAATGGTGAGATTGCGAAGTCCGAGGAAATCCATTTTAAGAAGGCCGAGCTCGTCCAGGGCGGTCATGGTATACTGGGTGACCACAGTTTCGTCGTTGACGGCAAGGGGGACGTACTCGCTTACGGCGCGGTCGGATATAACCACACCTGCTGCGTGGGTAGATGCGTTTCGGGGCATTCCTTCTACCCTTTTGGCCATATCTATAAGCTCCTTAACCTGCTGATCGGTTTCGCAAAGAAGCTTTAGGTCAGGAGATTCCTTTAGAGCGGATTCGATAGTGGTGCCCAACGCTCTGGGAATCAGCTTTGCCACCTTATCGCAAAGGGCATAGGGCAGATCCATTACCCTGCCTACGTCGCGAACGGCAGCGCGGGCCTTCATGGTGCCGAAGGTAACAATCTGGCTTACCCTATCACTTCCGTATTTGGCAATAACATAGTCTATAACCTTCTGACGGTTTACATAGCAGAAATCTATATCGAAATCGGGCATGGAAACACGCTCGGGATTTAAGAAACGCTCGAAGAAGAGATTATATTTTATTGAGTCGATTCCGGTAATTCCGATGCAGTAGGCCGCAAGACTTCCTGCGCCCGAGCCTCGTCCCGGACCTACGGGAATATCGTGACTTTTGGCATAGTTTACAAAATCCTGAACTATGAGGAAGTAATCCACATAGCCCATTTTGTTGATAGTATTAAGCTCGAACTCGAGACGGTCGACATATTCTTTTTCGGGATTCGGTCCGAAAATTCTGTGTAATCCCTCGTAGCATTTATCCCTGAAATACTCGAAATGGTCTCTGTCGCCAATATCGAAAACCGGGAGCTTTATTTTGCCGAAATCAAAATCGAAGTTGCAGCGTTCGGCAATTTTAGCGGTATTATCTATGGCCTCGGGTGTATCGGGGAAGAGGGCACGCATTTCCTCTTCACTTTTGAGATAGAATTCGTCGGTGGGAAAGGCCAGAGGATTTTCTTCGTTTAGTTTTTTGGCGGTTTGTATGCAGATAAGCACCTTTTGCATTTTTGCGTCTTCACGACCTACGTAGTGGGCATCGTTGGTGGCCACAAGGCCAATTCCCGTTTCGTGGGCTATCTGCTTAATAAAGGGATTTATTTGAAGCTGCTCTGAAATGCCGTGGTTTTGAAGCTCTAAAAAGAAATTATTTTCGCCGAAAATATTTCTGTAAGCTATGGCGGCATTTTTAGCAGAATTATAGTCGTTTCTTAAAAGTGCCGAGGGTATTTCACCTGCCAGGCAGGCAGAAAGGGCAATAAGGCCTTCGTGGTATTCTTTGAGAAGTTCCTTATCTACCCTGGGCTTTGAATAGAAGCCCTCGGTAAAGGAGAGGGATACCATTTTTATGAGGTTTTTATAACCCTGCTCATTTTCGCAAAGGAGTACCAGATGGTTGTACTTTCCGTTTTTCTCCCTATCGAAACGGCTGTTTGGCGCAACGTACACCTCGCATCCGATTATGGGTTTTATACCCTCTTTTTTTGCGGCTTTGTAGAAATCCACCGCGCCGTACATTACACCGTGGTCGGTAACGGCAAGGGCGGTTTGTCCCATCTCCTTTGCGGCGCGACAAACCTCTCCTATACGGCAGGCGCCGTCTAAGAGGCTGTATTCCGAGTGAAGATGAAGGTGAACAAAGCTCATATTAATTATCCTTTACTTTATGTCTTTTGCAAGTTCTAAAAGTTTCTTTATGCGGTGGTTAAGACCTGAACGGGTAAGGCCCGTTTTGGAAAGCCCGGCCAGGGTGGCAAGGGATGCACCCGGATTTTCAAGACGGAGGGTTGCGGCCTCTAAAAGCTCCTCGGGGAGGGTGTCTAGTCGGCCTGCTTTTTTAAGCTTTTCGATGGCGCAGGTCTGCTCGTAAGCGGCATCCGCCGCCTTTAAAATGTTTGAGGTTTCGCAGTTGTTTTGACGATTCAGTCGGTTTCGAACACTTTTAAAAACCTTTACACCTATAAGATTTAAGGTTTCGCCTCCTGCGCCTATGTAGGCCATAAACTCCTCTATCACGGTACTGTTTTTAGTATATACCAAAAATTTGCCTGCACGGTAGGTCATTGTAAATTCCAGACCTTTGCAGTCCAATATGCCGATGAAATCTGCGGCGGTTTCGTTTAATCTGAAGGAAAATTCTGCGCGGTATTCCTTTTCGGGGTCGGAAACGCTTCCCCCGGCCAGAAAGGCTCCGCGAATGAAATCCTTTATGTTGCCGTCGGTTTTAAGGCGGCTGAAATCTATTGAAAGAGCTTCGGCCTTTTTATATCCCAGCCTGTATAAAATTCTTTTTCGGTCGGCCTCGCTTACTACCTCTACGGTGTAGGTGGGACGGGCTTTTCCGCCTTCTTTTACGGCACAGATAACGTCGAAGGCCTGCCTTATAAGGGCGCAAAACCTTTCGGCAACCTCTTTACAGCCTGTTTGCAGAAGTATTTTATCAAAGGAAAAAGAACGGCACAAAACCAGCATACCGTGGCACTCGGCCTCGGCTGCGGCAGTATCCGTTCTTATGGTGCAAAGTTCTTTTTTAACATCGGCTGAAAATGACATTTTTCACATCCTAAGCTTTTATGATCGGCCGACAAATATGACTTCCGTAGAAAGTTCAACCCCTTCGGCCGATTTTACGGTTTCTTTTATTATTTCGATAAGCCTCAGCACATCCTCGCAGGTTGCTCCGCCGGAATTTATAACGAAGCCTGCGTGCTTTTCGCTGACGCGAGCGCCACCTACCGACCTGCCCTTCAGTCCGCAACCATCAATAAGGGCAGCGGCAAAATAGCCTTCGGGACGCTTGAAGGTAGAGCCTGCGCTGGGATATTCGAGAGGCTGACTTTTTTTGCGTTTTTCGATTATGTTGTTCATATCCTCGGCAATGGTTTTACTATCACCTTTTTTAAGGCGGAAGGTAGCCGAAAGGATTACCTCGCCGTTCTTTTCGAAAATGCTGTGGCGATAAGAAAGGTCAAGCTCCTCTACCGGGCGGGAAACCACATTCAGCCCGCCATCCAGGCTTTGGGCAGATATTGCCACCTGCGACATATCTCCACCGTATGCGCCTGCGTTCATATACATAGCGCCTCCCACCGTTCCGGGGATTCCGTATGCAAATTCGAGTCCTGTCAGCCCATTATCCCTTGCAAAACAGCAAAGGGCGGCAAGAGATACTCCTGCGCCTGCACGGATTGTGGTTTCGTCTTCAAGGCAAAGCTCAGTAAAGCCTGCGGTGCTTATTACCGCACCTTCTATTCCCTTATCCGACACAAGAAGGTTAGAGCCGCTTCCCAGAATGAAGCAGGGCACGCCCTCCTTGTCTGCCAGCGAAAGAAGGGCAATAAGCTGCTCTACCGAATCGACCCGAAGAAAAATATCTGCTGCTCCACCGATTTTAAAGGAGGTATGAAGAGCCATAGCCTCGTTTTCGCTGTATTTAATTTTAAGCTTGTCGGCCAAAGCCTTAAGACTATCGACTCTCATAAAAACTCCCTGAATATTATTTGTAAAGACGGTCGAGGAATGCGGCGCCTATGATGCCTGCATCGTTGCCCAGAGCGGCAACACAAACCTTGTCGGATTTGTCGGTATTGCGGGTGTATATACGCTCGTTTACGAGGCGATTTACAGGAATGATAAGGTTATCCTTTTCGTTGGAGATTCCGCCGCCAATGCAGAGCATTTCGGGCTGGAAGATGTTAAGCATATTGGTAACGCCCTCTGCAACGTACTGACAGTAGGCTTCTACCACTTCGCTGCCTGCCTTGTCGCCCTTGCGCCAAGCATCCCAAGCAACACGACCGTTTACCTTGTCGATATCGTTTCCTGCAAGTTCCCACATAACGCTGTCTTTATTCTCGAGCATTTTAGCCTTGGTCTGACGGATAAGTGCTGTGGCCGAAGCATATGCCTCCCAGCAGCCCTTACGGCCGCAGCTGCATTGCTCGCCGTTTACGTTAATAACGGTATGGCCCAGTTCTCCACCTGCATAGTTGCTACCCGAGAAAAGCTTTCCGTTTATGATGATTCCTCCACCTACACCTGTTCCCAGGGTAACGGCCATAAAGTCTTTAGTGCCCTTTCCTGCACCTGCTAAAAACTCACCATAGGCGGCGGCATTGGCATCGTTTTCCAGATAGAATTCTACCCCTGTTCTCTCCTTCATCATAGCACAAAGAGGAGTGTTTGCAAAGCCGAGGTTGTTGGCATAAGTAACAATACCCTTCGAGGGGTCTACGGCACCGGGAGTTCCGATTCCCATTGCCGAAATATCCTCCATTTTAAGTCCTGCTTCGGCTACTGCTATTCTTGCAGCCTCTGCCATAGAGTCGCAAATCTCGTCAGCGGGACGGGGAAGGGCGGTTTTTACCTTTCCGCGACCGATGATGTTGTAGTTTTCGTCTACAACTGCGGCAACAATATTTGTTCCTCCCAAATCAATTCCTAAACGATACATATTATATTCCTCCACTGTTTTAATTATCAGTTAAATACATCCTCTTCGGTGTACTTCTGTTCGGTTGCTGCGTCGCCCATACCAAGGCGGGAAAGCAGATCGGCTGCGGCATTGTAGCCCAGCTTTTTCTGACGGTTGTTCATTGCGGCAACCTCGATTATTACCGCAAGATTACGACCGGGTTTTACGGGGATTGTTATTGACGGAATGGTGAGACCGAGAATTTCGGTGGTTTGTTCTTCAAGACCCATACGGTCATACACCTTGTCGTTATCCCAGGGTTCAATATTTATAACGTAGTCGATTTTTTCGGTTAGCTTAACGGCACCCGCACCAAAGATTCGGCTTACGTTTATAATACCTATTCCGCGAAGCTCAATAAAATGGCGGATATTGTTGGGTGCGGCGCCTACAAGAGATTTGTTGGATACCCTGCGAATTTCCACAGCATCATCGGCAATAAGGCGATGACCGCGTTTTACAAGCTCGATAGCCGTTTCACTTTTACCTACTCCGCTTTCGCCCAAAATAAGTATACCCTCACCGTAAACCTCTACCAAAACACCGTGACGGGTGATTCTGGGGGCAAGGTTAAGATTTAAAAAGGCTATGAGAGCAGCCATAAACTCCGAAGTATTTTCGGCCGTTCTGAGAAGAGGTACATTGTGACGGGCGGCCGCTTCGACAAACCCCTCAAGCTCGATACTTCTGGATATTATTACTGCGGCAGGGCTTGACGCAAAAAAGGTTTCCACCAGCTGGTTATACTTTTCTTTTTCGAAGGTTTTTATAAAGCTTTCCTCTGCGCGACCCACAATCTGGATACGGCTGTTATCGAAATATTTATAATATCCTCCGAACTGAAGACCGGGACGGTTTACGTCGTTATTTTTTATAACTATCGTTTCGTCCTGCGGCATATACAGCGTTTCGAGAGAAAACTCTTTAATTATGCGTGTTAGTTCAACTGTGTATTCCGTTGCCATAAACAAGCCCACCTTTTACCATTTTACTATATTATATAATAAAGTAGTGAAATTTAAAAGAATTTTTTTATTTTTCTTGATTAAAAGTATAAGAGAATATATAATATAAAGTGAAATTTTATGTTTAAAGGATGTTTTAAGCTATGAAACTAGGTATGGTTGGCCTTCCGAACGTCGGAAAATCCACACTTTTTAATGCTATTACAAATGCAGGAGCCCAGTCGGCAAACTATCCCTTCTGCACTATCGAGCCCAATGTTGGTATGGTTAGCGTTCCCGACGAGCGTCTGGAAAAGCTGGCCGAAATTTATCAGCCCGACAAATTTACCCCTGCCGTTATCGAATTCGTAGACATTGCAGGTCTTGTAAAGGGTGCCTCTAAGGGTGAAGGTCTGGGAAACAAGTTCCTTGCCAACATACGCGAGGTTGACGCAATCGTTCACGTGGTGCGCTGTTTTGAAAGCGACGATATTATTCACGTCGAGGGCTCGGTTGACCCTGCCCGCGATATTGAAACCATAAATCTTGAGCTTATTTTTTCCGACATCGAGATTGCCTCCCGCCGTCTTGATAAGGCCACCAAGGCTATGAAGGGTGATAAATCCTTTGCTGCTGAGGTTGAGTTTTTGAAAAAACTGCTTGCTCATTTAGAGGAAGGTCTTCCCGCAAGATCGGTAGAGGTTCGCGACGAGACCGAGGCCGAGGTGCTTGCCACCACCTCCCTGCTTTCGGCAAAACCTGTTATTTATGCCTGCAATATGAGTGAGGACGATTTCGCCGACATAGACGGAAACTCTCATTTTGCCACCGTAAAGGAAATTGCCGAAAGAGAAAAGGCCGAAATACTTCCCATCTGTGCCGCACTTGAGGCCGAAATTTCCGGACTTGACGACGAGGAAAAGGTTATGTTCCTTGAAGAGCTTGGTCTTG
>JAXJWR010000176.1:0-3625 GCA_036307905.1 Acutalibacteraceae bacterium | reverse complement strand
CCACCATAAAGCATCCCGCACCGATGGCATGAGGCACTCCGCCCTCCACAAAAATGAAATCCCCACTTTTTACGGGTATTTTATGCAGCATAGAAACCAGTTGGGGTATATCCTGGTCTGTAAAGGCCTGCTCCCACGCGCTTCGGGTAATTCCCTCTTTAAAACCAATGAGAACGTATGCATCGAGGGCACAATCGAGAAAATACCAACACTCGGTTTTACCAAAATCGCTGTTTAGATGTTTTTTGGCAAAGGGTACGGTGGGATGTGCCTGTATAACGAGGCGCTCGTCAGAATCAAGTAATTTGACCAGCAGTTTATAGTCTTCGTCTACAATTTCAGTCAAAGGTTTTCCTTTAAGAGTGAAGCCCACCCCCTCGGAATTACCGTCGGCATCATAGGCCGTAGTGACCGAAGCAGTCCAGTCCTCGGGCATATGGGTTTCCAAAGTCGATGTGCCGCAAAAGTTATCGATCCTTTTGCCGCCAAGATATGTTCGATGTACTCGGTTAGGCTTTAATTTATATATCATAGTTTTACCCTTCATTGACTTTTTTTAATGTTATGTTATAATACAATACGAAAATGCAAGCAATTTTTTGCTTATGGAGGAAACTTAAATGTCTGTTTCAGAGGTTCTTTGCAACGTTATTCCCAAGGCCGAAATCAGCATTGAAAAGGGTGACGTGTTTAATTACCCTACACACACCCATGCTCATTATGAAATGACCCTTTACGAACCTTTTGAAGGAGGCATAACCGTTAACGGCGAATTTTTCGAAATAAGGGTGCCCACCGCCTTTCTGGTGTCCCCTTTCGATTTTCATAGAATCCGTGTGGAAAAAGAGCCTTGTTCTTCCAAGTTTATTAAAATAGGGTTTTATGAAAAATCGGTGCGTGACTTTAAGGGACTTTTGCCAAACCAACCTATAATTCTGCAAGAGCTGGATAACCATAGCATACTGACCGAGCTTTTTGAAGAAATATACGATAACAACGATAGCACCGATTATGTATCTACCCTAATAAACGCTGCAATGTTTTATTTTGTGCGGCACGGAAAAACCATAATCTCTGCAATACCCGGGAAAAAGCACGAACTTGCCGTAAAGGTTTTACGATATCTGAACCGCAATTACACCTCGGAAATTACACTTAAAAAAACAGCGCAAGAGTTTTCGGTAAGTCCGCAATATCTGTCGGCCGTATTTGCAGCAGAGGTCGGCATGGGTTTTTCGGCCTACGTTACCGACCTTCGACTTAAGAGAGCAGCAGAGCTTTTAATCCAAGGAAATCTTAACACCACCGAGATTTGCTATGCCTGTGGATACCGTAATCTATCGCATTTTCTGCGAAGTTTTAAACAGCGTTTCGGAACAACTCCGAAAAACTATCAAGCAAGAAACGCTAAATCGTTTTTTAATTACCTTTAACCTATTAACCCGTCCTGCATTATACAGGGCGGGTCTTTGTTTAAAGGTTGGCTTCAAGCAGTAGGGGTTGATTAGGTTCAATCGTTACGGTAAATTCATAGTTTTCTCCCGAAACTTCGCCCTTACCGTGATATTTTCTGACAGCCTTAGGTTTTACAGAAAAAACAAGCTCAACTTTTTGGCATTCTGGGCTGCAGTTTACCAGTATCAACAAACGTTTGTTATCGCTTAGGATATGTTCGGTCATAGTGACCTGCTGCGACTGTAATTTTGCCACCTTTTCGGTTTTTACAAGTTTTGCAAATTCTTTATATATACGACTATATTCTTCGGCATTGGGGTTATGATAAACACCGGGTATGTTGTACAGCCAATTTTCCAGCGGCATAGGCAACCAGAAAACCCGACCTTTTCCGTACTGCGCGCTTACAAATGCAGGCTTTCCGTTTTCGTCGGTTGCGAGCACCTCTCCGTCGGTGGGGGTAAGGTCGTACTCAAAGGAGGTTCCTATGTTAAGTTTGACGCCGTCGCTGAAGGTAAGACTCTTTTTACCAAAATATCCCTGCCTGGTATTAATATGTACACCGAAGTCAGTGCTGAAATTACGCAGTACTCCGTTGCCCGAGGAAACATACAGTACGGCGCCATCTGCCACTCTGTCCATAAGCTTTTTAAGCACATCAGCTCTTAGAGATTCCTGCTCGGCAATGGAGGGCAGTATATAAAGATTAGCATTAGGGAGCGGCTCGTCTGCAAAACAAAACTCAATATCCAGACCTGCCTGGGAGGACAAAAGCCAGGCATTGTAAGAAACTGGCCAGCTTTTTTGTCCCCGCGAAAGCACACAAACCCCATCCACAATTCGCCTAGGTAAGCTTCTGTTGAATTTTTTTAAGAAGTTTTGGAAATCCGACAGCTCTTTAAGTCTGGGTTTGGGTAAACGGTCGGATGTAAGCACACCGTAGTTGCTACCGCGATTATTGGTATAAAAGGGATGATAAGAAAGGTGACCCTGATCGAAGGCGATCCACCAGATATATCCGCGACAATCACAAGCCCAGGCCGACCACAGACAGCAACGGATATAATCTGCTGTGGTTTTTTCGTCGGCATACATTTCACCGTAGGTGCCTGTTTCCTCGATTATAGAAGGCTTTCCACCGATGGTTTCAATATACACGTTATTTGCCACAGGATGCATTAAAGGCCTGTAAGTATTTATGGGGTCGATATCGCTGTTATACTCTGCACAGGCATAGGGGTGGGTGGTCAGCACATCGCAATTTTCAGCCTGGTCCTGTATTGTCCAGACATCTTCCCCCGGAAGTTTGGTACTGTGCATACCCGAAATTACGGGACGGCTGTCGAGGGCCTTGATAGCGTCGGTAAGGGCGGCTGTCCAGAGCCATGCCTGCTCAGACCTTTCGGCGTTGCCGAGGCAATTACACTCATTTCCGAGGCACCAGGCTTTTATACAAACTCTGTCGCGGAAACGCTTAACAAAAGCGCGTATAAAGCGAACCTGCAGTTTTATACAAAGGCTGTCTGTAATAAGGTCTCCGTCGATTATCGGAGGTACAAACATTCGTCCGCTCATCCATCCGGTTATAATGGATGGAATTATATCAATTTCGTATTCTTCGGCCATAGTGAGAAATCTTCCGAAATCCTCGAAGGCTTTTTGATTAAGGCCGCTGTTTTCGTCCTTATCGTTTACCAAGGTGATTCCCCCGTCGATAGAGTATCCGCGGTGGCCGCCACGGTAGCCTTTTATTCTCTCAAGGGGCTGAAAATACTCCCAATCGGGAAATACGCGAAGCAGTTTTATTCCTGCTTCAGACAAAGCCTTCAAATCTTGTCGAATACTCTCCTCGTCCCATTCGCGCCACATTCTGATACCGTGCTTTGACCCCCAGAAATTAACGCCTACTTTAAACTCGCCTTGTTTACTGAACATAATATACCTCCGCCGATTTGCAATATTATAATTCTATTGTATTGTGCAATATTTAAACCGTCAATGAAGTATTTATGCGGTATTTTACCGGAAAGTTTGCATTTTTTAAACAAAAAGCGATAGAAGTTTTTTCTTCTATCGCTTTTATGATTATTTGATTTGTTCTGTTATTGCCGAGCAGTCGTTCAGCACCAGGTCGGGGGTTACGTCTGAATTCTTAAGGTCGTCCATAGTT
>JAXJWR010000175.1:0-3112 GCA_036307905.1 Acutalibacteraceae bacterium | reverse complement strand
TCTGGAGCTCGTGAGATGTACGGAAGCCGTCGAAGAAGTTGATGAACGGAACACGGCTCTCGATAGCTGTGAGGTGTGCAACTGCACCAAGGTCCATAACTTCCTGTGTGTTTGTTTCAGCGAGCATTGCGAAGCCTGTCTGACGGCAAGCGTAAACGTCTGAGTGATCGCCGAAGATATTAAGAGCGTGAGAAGCTACACAACGAGCAGATACGTGGAATACACAGGGCAGAAGTTCGCCTGCGATTTTATACATATTGGGAATCATAAGAAGGAGTCCCTGAGAAGCGGTGTAGGTGGTGGTAAGAGCACCTGCAGCGAGAGAACCGTGAACGGTACCTGCAGCACCTGCTTCGGACTGCATTTCTGCAACCTTAACGGTGGTTCCAAAGATGTTCTTGAGTCCCTGAGCCGACCACTGATCAACATAGTCTGCCATAGGGCTGGACGGGGTGATGGGGTAGATTCCTGCTACCTCGGTGAACGCATATGACACGTGAGCCGCAGCGTTGTTACCGTCCATGGTTTTAAATTTTCTTGCCATGAAAAAGCCTCCTTGATTTTGTGAATAGGGTTTGCACTTTTGCACATTCCCATACATTATACATTGTACTACTTTTGTTTTAAAAAGTAAATAGTTAAAATGTTATTTTTTTGACAAATTTTTTCATGCTTTTTATAAGATAAATTTTCACCTAAGATTATCGGTTCCAAACATTAAAAAGATAGACCAGTAACGACAAATGTGATATAATAGTTATAGCCTGATACAAGGAGGTTTGGAAAGTCTATGAAAAAGTTTACC
This sequence comes from Acutalibacteraceae bacterium, assembly GCA_036307905.1. Lineage (GTDB taxonomy): Bacteria > Bacillota > Clostridia > Oscillospirales > Acutalibacteraceae > SFWF01. The sequence goes on along the minus strand of JAXJWR010000175.1, from coordinate 2,307 downwards.
TTGCACAGCAAAAAGCTTTATCGCCCTTTTACCGACAAAGAACAAAAAAGGATTCTTTGCATTTTTATAGCTTTGCTTATCATACCGTCATGCTTTGCCGTAGGGCTTATCGGTTGTAATAAAGACACTCCTACTCCACCACAGGAAGATTCCTCCTTTGAGGGCACTACCCTTACTGTCTACAGTTGGAAGGATCCTTATCAAAGCGAAGCTAATACCGCCTGGGATATCATAGAAGAACGGTATGGCTTTCAAATAGAGTGGAGACAGATGGACCAGTCCAAACAAGTCAGCATTGTATCCTCTCACATTGCGTCGAACCGTCAGGCTGATATTATGCTTACCAAAGGCTCGTTTCCCTCTGTGCTGACCGTATTACAGCCTATTGAAAACACAGAAGTTAACCTCAGTAAATTTGAAAACCAGGCAATTCTCAAAGCATCCGCCATAGACGGCAAACCTTACATCGCAGCAGGCATGTGTCGTTTTTCCGGTGACTTCGATATATGCGTTTATAACAAGAACATTTTCGAATGGGCCAAGCTCACCACACCTAAAGAGCTTTACGAAAAAGGCGAATGGACGGTGGAAAATTTCGTTCGTTTAGCCAAGAAAATTTCTAAACTGGGCAAGGAATATATCGGCGCCCAAGCTTTAGAGGAAAGCAGTATTTCCCTTTCGGCTTCTCCCATATACAGCCTTAGCAAATCAAAAATTAATTTCGACTGTTCAGAAAAGCTTATTGCATCGATGAGCCTTTTAGCAGATCTGAGAGAGTCGGGTGCGATAATGCTTAGCCGCGGAGAGTTTAATAACGGCAAATGCGGTATGGCACTCACAACCACCTATGGTCTTAAAAGAACGGGATATTTCACCACCATAAACCCTGAACACGTTGGCGCTACGCTATATCCAAAGCCAACTGCCGAAGCAGAACATATTGTCTGTGCACCTATGACAGGTTGGGGTGTGGTGAAGGGGTGCAAGAACCTCAAGGCGGCAGGACTTTTCCTCAAAGATCTTCTTAATCCCGATGAGGAAATAAAAAGTAATGATTCTCTCTATGTTTTTGGCTTTCATAACGACGAGATTACAGATTTTTACTATGATATTTATGAACAGTATAACGATAGGTTTGTGTACTATTTTTGCGGTGACATCGCAAATTGCACCGGCATAGGCGATAACTTTTACAATTCCTGGAGCACGATGTCTTCGGAAGATATAAAAAAGCACATAACCGACAGCAGGCCTATAATGCAACAAATGTGCGACAAAGCAAACACTATTCTCGAAGATGTAAATACATAAAAGGAAACCGCAGATCAGAGGGTCTGCGGTTTCTTTTTTGCCATATCAGTTTTAGAAAAATACCTTTCTGGGGGTGTTTTTGGGCAGGCGGATGGTCCAGCTCTGCAGACGGAAACGGTGGGACAAGAAATTATCTTTAAAATCGGGAGAATGAACCCACTTCCACTCCCCTGTATAGGAAAGGTCACGATAGAAGGGGAACTGATCGAGATCTATCTGCCAGGTGTTGGGAGTGACTGTAACCTTATCTGCGCCCGATACTATTTCCAAAGCGGCACGCAGCCAGTCGGCGGGACCGATAATTTTATCGCCTATGGTAAGTTTTTCAGGCAGGAAGCCGTCCCCTATCTGAGTTGCTGCTGATTTAACCTCGTCAGCAGTGAGGGTTATTTTATCGGTTATGGAATAAGGAGTATTTAAAAATCCATAGACCTTGCCGCAGTTGTGATATTCTTTGCCCAAAAGAATATCGCGGCAAGCCAGCAAAACATCGGAAATACAGTAGGAATCGGGGGTGGTTACGGGGAAGAAATATCCGTCAAGCTGAGTTTTAATATCTTTAAGTGTTTCCTTGGTTATAACACGCTCTTCCCCGCCGTATATTTCGGCAATATCTTTATAGGTAACTATTTTAAAGCGGTCGTCATTCTTAATGGCATTTATGAGAAAATCGAATTTACGGAAAAGCTCTTCCCTTTCCTCCTTGGTGCGCCTAGCCGAGAAAATATACTCCTCCTCGGGGGTGTTTTTGCCGTTAAAATTAAGACCGTCCCACCACTGGGTGAGGGAGAAGTTCTGGGGATGGTTGCAGATTATTACATAGTCGGTTTCTGCAATTTCGTCCAGCATTTTGAGCATCTCGGCCTCGTCGCTGACCTCAAGCTTTTCCACCAGTGTGACAACATACTCAAGGCACAAAAGATTGCAGCAGCTAACGGGACGGTGAAGCTTTTTATCGAAGAGATTATCTCCGTCGTAACAGGGTATACCAAGCAT
>JAXJWR010000174.1:0-5046 GCA_036307905.1 Acutalibacteraceae bacterium | reverse complement strand
TAAAATGGCTTTTGAATCGGGTTATACTGCGGTAAAACTGTATTTTATGCTTGGACTTCCTACCGAAACCAATGAAGATTTAGAGGGAATTGCAAATCTTGCACAGCAGGTAGTGGACGAGTATTACAGCAATCCGGGACGTAAAAAAGGAAAGCCTGTCAGCGTATCTATCAGCGTTGCAACCTTTGTGCCCAAGCCTTTTACACCCTTCCAGTTTGAACCCCAGGTGAGATTTGAAGATATACCCGAAAAACAGCAGCATCTTTTGCACAGCGTAAGGACTAAAAAGATAACCGTCAGCTATCATCAAAGCTATACAAGCCTTTTGGAGGGTGTTTTTGCCCGCGGTGACAGAAAACTGTGTAATGTTTTGCTTAAAGCCTTCGAAAAAGGAATTCGTTTCGACGGATGGGACGAGTGCTTCGATTTTGACAAATGGAAGGAAGCTTTCGACGAGTGCGGTCTGGATACAGCCTTCTATGCTTCCAGAAAGCGTGAATACGATGAGGTTCTGCCTTGGGATCACCTTGATTACGGTGTTTCTAAGCAATTCCTTATAAAAGAAAATATGTTGGCGCACGGCGAAACAACAACACCAAACTGCCGTCAGAAATGTTCCGGATGCGGAGCCACCTGCTTCGGGGAAGGAGTTTGTTATGAGAAGCGTTAGGGTTTTCTACAAAAAATATGGCAACATGAAGTTCGTATCGCATCTTGATATGAACCGATTTATGATTAGAATGGTACGTATGTCGGGGATTCCCGTTTGGTATTCGGAAGGATTTAATCCACATCCGTATATTACATTTGCGCTTCCTTTATCTCTTGGCTTCGAGAGTGATTGGGAAGCTATGGATATTCGTCTTGACAAGGACGAGTATGCTAATGCCGAGGTTTTGTCTGCACTTAAACCCCTTATGCCCGACGGTCTGGACATTTTTGGATGTGATGACCCTTTAATGAAGGCTGGCGATATTGCCTTGGCAGATTACGCAATCTCATTTGGTGATGTATTTGAGCAGTTCTATGATAAGCTGGAAAAGTTTCTTTCAAACGACGTTATCGAAACTGAGAAGCGTACCAAGAAGGGCGGACTTAAAACTATTGATATTAAAGAGTTCATAAAAGACTTTAAGTTTACTGATGACGGAATACTTTTCACACTGGCAGCCGGAGGCAGTAATAATCTTAATCCCAAACTTATACTCGATGCCTTTGAAAAAAAGAGCGAGGTTAGTCTACCGCCCTATTCGGTTAAAAGAACGGCACTTTATAACTCTCAGATGGAAATTTATAAATAAAAGATAAGCTCACACCATAATCGGTGTGAGCTTGTTTAATAGTTCTGCGATTCAATATATCGTTTTATGCGTTTTTGATCTTCCTGGCTTAGATTCATAAAACTTTCAAAAAGACGGTCAATTTCGGGTTTCTGTTCAAGATTGTCGAAAACGGTGTAGTTGGGTTCGTGAAACCGATGGGGAGCATGGAGTAACTTTGCAAGTTTTTTAAGATCTTCTTCCTCGAAACCATATTTCAAAAAGTAGGGGGAAGTATCGAAAAGTTCAGCAATCATTTCAATTTCTTCCCATTTGAAATCGCCATGGGACTCGCGAAACTGATAAGAACCTCTTTTCATATTGAGGTATGCGGCCATATCTGTTTGGGTAATCCTGCGAATTTTTCGATAGTCTTGAATTCGTTCTTTAACGAGTTCTTTATCGCTTGATAGCATCCTTTCACCTCAGAGAATATTTCTGCTTGACTTTAATGCAGCAAATTGATATAATTCATTTTGTTAATTTATGCTGGAGTGGCGCAGTAGGTAGCGCAATTGATTCGTAATCAATAGGTCGTGGGTTCAAATCCCATCTCCAGCTCCATTTGCCGCACGCTTAGTGTGGCTTTTTTCTTTAATTATTATATGTTTTCTGTCGAAAAATGTCAACTCGTGTAATTGTGACCAAAAGAGCAGGCATTACCTACTGTTTTTATAATAAAAAACACCCACGCGGATATTCCGTGTGGGTGAAAATTATTTGGTAAGCATATCAATAAGTGTGCGATAAATCAGTGCCGGGTCATCTAAAAAGTTTTCTCTGATTCTAATAGCCTGTGCATCGTCAGCCGCTTGAAGGGTAAAGCTCATAATAACCGAGTCGCCTTCGATGGCGGAGCAGGTGATTTTAATGCTTCCATCATCTTCGTGATGGATTTTTATGTCGGTCTCCTTCATATGACGATTTCTTAGAAGCATTTTTTTAAGGAGCTTGAGAGATTTTTCCCTAACCGTAAAGGGGACAGAGGATTGCAAGGTTTGTCCAACGTCACGACCTTTGTCGTTGATTGCGTAGAATTCGATACCCTCGTCGGTTTCGTCGATAAGTCCGTTTTGGTGAAGCTGAGCAAAAGCCTCGTTTAGTTCAAACGTGTTGGCTATACCTTCAAGATGAAGAAGGTCGCAAATTTGGTTAGAAGGAACGGGCTCGGTCACGTTCATTAAAAGATATAAAACAAGAATTTTGATTTCGGCAGTGTTTTTGAGTCCACCTTTACCAACATTCACTGAAATTGCGTCTTTTTCCAACAGATATATCCTCCGACAATATTTTTAATTATTATAGTAAATTACTGCATAATTGTCAAGTTTGACCTGCCACTTTTATCCGTCAAAATCTTCAGCAAGAAGGTCGGCTTCAGCAGGATTTTTTACTTCTATGCCTTGCATCAAGGTTAATATATCGTCACCGGGAAGAAGGGTTATATCAATTTCGTATGTTTTAATTATATCGTTGTTTTTAACCAGACAAACAGAGTCATCTTCTATCTTTACAAAATATCGAGTTTCATTTACAGGGTCTGTAGAAGGGGATTCGGGCCCTTTTTTTACTGAATTATCAATAACGAGTGCAATCAGTAAAACCGCCGCCAGCAACGAGATTAATATTATTTTTAAGTTTAACTTCCTACTCATACCAGGTCTCCTTAAAAGGTTGTTAATATATTTGTAAAAAAATTGTTACCCACTTTTGCTTAAAATATGCTATAATGGGAAAAAATGTATCGTGAGGTGTATTGATTGTTCAATAGAAGATACGATGACGAATACAGTAATCAATTTGACTTTTCTGAGGATATTGTAAGCGATTCGTCTAACATAAAGTCCGATGACGAGGTTGATATTTCCAGTCTTGATAATGATGTTCTGGATTTAAACAGCTATTCGGATGATGCTTTGGAGTCTTCCGCCGAGGCGGATGATAAATCCGTAAACAAAAAAACAAAGAGCGTGAAGGTTCGCAAGGTTTTGCGCACTATTTTAATAATTGCGTTGGTATTTGTAATGCTGGGCTGTATGGCAGTCGGCGGTCTTGTCGGATATGTTCTGATGTTTGTAGACGGCTCGATGGATGAAAATCTTAATATGCTCAAGCTCGACTACTCTACAACCATCTATGTACAAGATGGTGATGATTACGTTGAATATCAGCGTCTGCATGCAGGAGAGAATAGAATTTGGGTGCCCTACGACAGGGAAAAGGCTGAAGCTCTTGACCCTGAATATACCGGAGTACCTCATAATCTTGCAATGGCATACGTCGCCATTGAAGATAAACGCTTTTTCGACCACGAAGGTGTCGATTGGAGAAGAACCATAGGTGCTTTTGTTAATATGGTTACTAATCGCACTACTTCAGGTTATGGCGGTTCGTCTATAACACAGCAGCTCGTAAAGAACCTTACCAAGGATGCAGACCGCAGTGCGACCCGAAAAGTACGCGAAATAATGCGCGCAAGATACCTTGAAAGTAACTTCTCCAAGGAAGTAATTCTTGAGTGTTATATGAATACCATCGCCATGGGTAACGGTATTTACGGTGTCGAGGTTGCAGCAGAGTATTATTATGGTAAAAAGGTGAATGAACTCACCTTGGCCGAATGTGCATCTCTTGCCGGAATTACAAACCTTCCCGAGCGTTATCGTCCCGACAAAAATCCTGAAAAAAATAAAGAACGTCGCGACCTTGTTTTAAGCCTGATGCTTCAACAAAAGCTTATAACAAAAGAAGAGTACGATGCAGCAGTGGCTGAAGAAATGAATGTCGTTGCCGATAATACGACCCTAAAAGAAGAATCTATCAACAACTACTTTGTTGATGCTCTTATCGAAGACGTTGTAGAAGTTCTGATGAAGGAAAACAACTGGGAGCGCGAACGCGCTGAGGCAAATTTCTATAACGGCGGATATAAGATTTACTCTACCCTTAACCCCAAAGTCCAGGATGCGATTGATACCGTATATACCAGTGATAAATATTCCCTCACCGGTAAGAAAAAAGAACCTTTACAGGGTTCAATGGTTGTTATGGATTATTACGGACACGTTCTCGGAATGTCTGGTGGAATGGGCGAAAAGACTGAGAATCGCGGTCTTAACCGTGCTACCATGTCTCCACGTCAGCCCGGTTCTACAATTAAACCCATAGCTGCATATGCGCCTGCTATCGAGAAAAACCTTATAACCTATTCTTCCATAGTGAATGATGCCAGCGTATACTATAACAATAATACCTGGCGCCCCGTAAACTGGTACAGATATTATAAAGGTCCTGTAACGGTTAAATATGCTCTTGAAATCTCGATGAATACCATACCTGTATATCTTGTTGATTTGCTTACCAAACAAGGCTCTTATGATTTCCTTACCGATAACGTAGGCCTTAAGAACCTTACCGATAAGGATATGGATTACGCTCCTCTCGGTATGGGTGGTACAAACGGTGGATATACCACTCTCGAATCGGCAGCGGCGTTTGCTATCTTCGGAAACAAGGGTAAGTATTATGAGCCTATAACCTTCACCCATATTTACGATCAGTACGGTAAACTTATCTACTCACAGGAATCTGATCCTCAGATTGCTATAAGCGAGGATACCGCAGTAATTATGAATAAGCTCCTACAAAACGTTGTAAAGGGTGCTGAAGGTACTGCTGCCGGTGCTCGTTCGTATATTCCTATGGATTTCTTTGCAAAGACAGGTAC
>JAXJWR010000173.1:0-5185 GCA_036307905.1 Acutalibacteraceae bacterium | reverse complement strand
GTCGAAAAGAAAAAAGGTAATATCTTAAATATTTCCTCAATGAATGCCTACACTCCACTTACTAAAATACCCGCTTATTCTGCGGCAAAAGCAGGTATCTCTAATTTTACACAGTGGCTTGCAACCCACTTTGCAGGAACAGGCATCCGCTGTAATGCTATTGCCCCCGGCTTCCTTGTGTCTGCTCAGAACCGCGCTCTTCTCTTTAACGAGGACGGCACCCCCACAGCCAGAAGTGCAAAAATCTTAAACGGCACCCCCACAAACCGCTATGTGGATGCAGATGAGCTTCTTGGCGCCACCCTCTTCCTTTGCGATGATCGTTCTGCTTCGGCCATCACAGGAGTTGTACTTCCCATAGATGCAGGCTTTTCTGCCTATTCGGGAGTATAATGCTTTCAAAAACAAAAATCCCGTATGCTTTTGCATACGGGATTTTTTTATCTGATAAACTATTTATTTCATAACTGCGCTGTAGTCTATCAAAATATCTGCATAAGTAATGCCCGAAAGCTCGGCCTTTCTTATGGTAACCGATTTAATAATAGGACGTTTGCCCTTGGGAATAGAGCCGTTACTGTCGGAAGGCTGGGCATTCTGGCAGATTCTATCTACAATGGTCATTCCTTCTGAAACGTAACCGAAGCAGGCATATTTTCCATCTAAAAAATCGCTGTCCTTGTGAACGATGAAGAACTGGCTGGATGCACTGTCGGGCTTATCGCTTCTTGCCATCGAAATAGCACCTCTGGTGTGGGAAAGGGTGTTGTTTACTCCGTTTTCAGAGAACTCTCCTTTAATCTCTTTGTCAGAGCCGCCTGTTCCGTTGCCCTTGGGGTCACCGCCCTGCATCATAAAGTTTTCAATAATTCTGTGGAAGGTAAGACCGTCATAAAAGCCATCTTCTGCCAGATTTATAAAGTTTTCTACCGTAAGGGGAGCGGCTTCGGGGTCAAGGGCTACCGTAACGGTTCCTATATATTCTCCAAGGTCGTCTTTGGTGCTTTCGTTATTGCCACAGCCTGCAAACAGGGTGCAAATCAGCAGTACCGAAAGTAAAAGTGAAAGTATTTTTTTCATTATATTCTACCTTTCCGTAGTTTTAATATCGCAGGAATGCTCGCACGCTCCTGTGTTGTCGGTAAAAGTTACCGATATGTTTCCGTATTCAAATCGCAGAGCCGTACCGGTAAAACCGCCCTCGCCCGAAAGATTTTTCGGCCTTGCTCCTACCACAACAGGGAAGGTTTGGCCATAGCTGTCGCCATCCGGGTCTTTGGGGAATACGGTTTTGCATATATGCTTGTGACCTGCCAGCAGTAAATCGGGTTTTATATGATCGTTTAAAACCCTTACCCATTCGCTGTACAAATCATTTTCAATGTCGAAAAGACCGTCAGAGCTCAAATCTCTGTAGGTAAAGGGAATGTGGGCAATTACCATCTTGTATTTTATGCCTCGAGCATTATATTTCTTCGCTTTGGCAACTGCCTTTAAAAACTCGGTTTGAGCAGTTCGGTAGGGATGGCAGCAAACCGTGCCGCCGTATTCCTCGTTGCTGTCAATCTTATCTTCAGCGCAGTCCAGCACCAGACCCCAAAGGTCACCCAAGCGAAATGTGAAATAGGTTACCCCCTTGTCTGTGGGGGTATACTCGCTGAGATGCTCGGCAAAGGCGCCCCTCATATCGTGATTTCCTCTGGAAAAAACGCAGGGAAGAGAGCCTTCGGTAATATTGGAAGCAATTTTGTAAATCATACTTATGTTTTCCACGCTGGAGCTGTGATCGGAAATGTCTCCGTTCAGAATAAGCAGGTCAATTTCTTTTCCACAAGCAAGCTTTGCCGCCTCAGAGGATTCCGCAACCCTTCCGTGAGCATAGGATATGTGGTAAATATTAAGCGGTCTGCCCTTCCTTACGGGGCGGAATTTGTATACCTCTTCTACCGTTTCCTCGCTTTCGGGGAAATAGGGCTTGCGGTCGATAAGCTTTTTATAGCAAACGGTATATTTTTTTGCCCTGTCAAGCTCCTTTTTGGGAAGGTCTACCTTGTGGATATGGGTAGAAGAACGCAGAATACCGCAGGAATGGTCGAAATAATCCTTATCGCCTACGCGAATCCAAAAAAGCATTTCGGATTTTACGGGAAGTACTATCTGATATTCTTCGTTTATGGCAAAAATGGTAGGATGACAAACAAATTCTGCGTTTAGTTTCATAGAATCAGTCCCTTATTTCGTAATTGTGCATTTTTTCGCGTTATCCCAAACAAAGGCACCAAAGCCCTCCTGTAAAAGTCCGCCGCCGCTAAGATATTCGGCATAGGCCTTTTTCAGCGAAGTGTCGCGGGGGAGTTCCTCATAGGGCAGCATATAATCCGCGCTGAAAATCCTCCATAAATCGTAGCGCTGATTTTCGGGGGTTTTCAGGTGCACTATCTTAAAATCGTCCAGAAAACGCGCAATATTAGAGCCTTCCTTCAGCAGCTCCTTGTGCTTCGGGAAAAGTAACCAGCTTCCACAGCAGAAGCACTTGAAGTCGTATTTCATAACCTCGGTAAAGAAGCGGTATGCCCTGTCGTAGGAGTCATAGCAGGCCTCCTTTGTGAAGGGCTCTTTGGCCGAAGGAATATGCACGTGCAGTATGGGGTCACCCTTTGTAACGGTTTTACCGTTGATTTCAAAGTCGAAATCCCAGTAGTTCTCGTTCATGGTAAACTCCAAACGGCCAAGCTTAAACTGGGTAAGATTTAAAAAATGATAAAACCAGGGAGATTGATGGAAACCCCATACCCCAAAAAGACCGTAGCCTTCGTCAAGCTTATAACGGAAATCATTTATGCTGTCCCAGTAAATTTCTTCGCTAAGCCCTTTTTCGGCATATTTTTGGCGGAGCTCCTTTGTAACGCAAAGGTAGTAAATATAATTTACGGTATGCTCACAAATTTTACTGTCGGCAATTATCTTTTCAAGAGCGGGGATTATTTCTTCGTTTGTAAGTTTTTTGGTATAAAAATTTTCAACCAACCATACAAACTCTTGATTTTTATAAAGAGTATCCACAGTATTTAATAAAAATTCGCGGGCAGGCAGGGGATAATCGTGCTTTTCAAAAACTAAGGATAAATGCTTTTTCATTACCTTCACCAACCTATTTTTTGTCCCAAAGTTCTTTGGCTTTAAGCAGATTTTCTACCGAGAAGGAGGGTATTCTTCCGAGATGGTCGGGACCGACGTTCAGCAGATAGTTTATACCAAGGGAGGAAAGCTTTTCTCTTCTTTTAACAATCTCTTCGGGGGTTATCCAGTTTTGGTCGAAATATTTAAAGCCCCAAGAACTGTTAAGGGTTCCTGCCGTTTCGTAAAGTCCGTAGGGGGAATACTTAAAGCCGTCCAGCGCGTTGGGGTCGCCCGAAACGTTTTCGGGCTTTTCGGCCGGATATTCGTTATCTCCGAGAGATACGTAGTCATATGCGCCGTTGCCAATACGGGAGTTTATAAGGCAGTCGGGCTGATATTCCTTAACCATTCGGTTAAGCTCTAAACTCTGCTCGGGAGAGATGGTGTAGGGTACGTCAAACCAGATAAGACAAAGATCACCGTATTTTGTAAGTATTTCCTTAACCTGAGGCTTGATTTTTTCCTCAAAGCAGATAGAAAAATCTTTGTTTTCGCAGTCGGGGAAGTCCCAAGTGTTGTCCCAGGAAACACCGCTGCAGTATGCAGGATTTCTTCCTGTGCCGCCGCCGTGAGGATGGCGCCAGTCAAGCTCCTGCGAGTAATACAGACCGAATTTCAATCCGTGCTTATAGCAGGCTTCTCCCAGCTCGGCCACCACGTCGCGGCCAAAGGGAGTGGCATCTACCACGTTAAAGGGGTCAGCCTCCGATTTAAACATAGCAAAACCATCGTGATGCTTGGAGGTAAACACGAAATACTTCATTCCGCTGTCCTTGGCAAGGCGAATCCACTCATCGGCATTAAAATATACCGGATTAAAGGTCTTGGCAAGAGCTTCGTATTCGGCGTTGGGAATAGGGCCGAAGCTTTGTATCCATTCGGCATACTCGGCCGTGCGTTTACCCTTCCATTCTCCGCCCAGCAAGGAATAAAGACCCCAGTGGGCCATCATACCGTAGCCTGCTTCTTTGAACCAATCATGATTGTTCATATGTTAGTCCTCCCGAGAGCATTTGTCGGCATCTATTGCAATTACCAGCATAAGGGCATACAGCGCATCTTCGCTTCTCAGCACGTCAATTACATAGGTGTCAGTGAAATTTAGAAATTGTTTGGTTATTTTAGCAATGGGGTCGCCAACGGAGTTTACAATGCAGTAATCCCACTCGAAGAGGTTGCCTTCCATCTGCCAACCTCTGAAATCCACGGTGAAACGAGGCCTTAAAAAGGTGAATTCCTTTTTAATAAAGCCCACAGAGTTTGCCCCCACAAACATTTCATATCGTGGCAAAAAGGAGAGAATTTTTTGTCTGACACCGCCGATTTCTTCACCGTGGCGGTCAAAAATCTTGAAACAGTGGCCCCAAGCCAGCTGTCCCTTGACGGTATAAACCGTGTTTCCTTGCTCGTCAAAAATATCGTAACTGTCGAACCATGAAAACATATTTTGTTTAAATATTAGTTTCATACACAGCCTCGCTTTCTAAAATATCTTGCTGCGACAATAACTATAACTGTGCCCAAAATCGGGAAAATAGCTGTAACCAACATACCCGCTTTAAGACCTATTTGCTCAGCGGAAACACCCATAGAAATGCTAAGCTTTTCGGCAGCGGGAAGAACTGAAACTTTGTCGGCTACAATTCCCATAAGCTGAGGAGCAACCGATGCGCCAAGGTCGCCACCGGCCGCCATAAGAGCAAAGGCGGTAACACCGGCACCGGGAATGTTCTCCTCCATCATAATAAGCGTGCCGGGCCATAGCATTGCGGTAAACAGGCCCGTAACCGCACAGGATATAAAACCTATAAACGGATTGTTTGAAAGGGCTATCGTAAGGTAGCAAGCCGAAGCGCCTACCATACCGAAAAGAAGAACCCGAATAATATTTTTGCCAAATCTTGCATACCAGATTCGCATAAGACCCAAAAGAATGGCGAACATTGCCACGCCGAAAATATCGCCGATGGCTTTGTCTATCTGCAAAGCTTTTTCCATATAACTC
>JAXJWR010000172.1:0-3564 GCA_036307905.1 Acutalibacteraceae bacterium | reverse complement strand
TAGGTAGATTATGCCCCATAAGTTTAAGCTCGTATCCAAAACGAGCTTAAACTTATGGGGCATAATCTACCTAACCAGATATCGCTGGGAAACGCTGCAGAGTTACTTGGTATATCAACAGATGGTTTCGAGCTTCATAACGCTCTCGACGATTCCTATCTTTGCGGTCTTATGCTTAGTAAAACGTATAATAAAGAGCGTTTTTCTAAGTTGATTAGAAACACTACCGACCCTACCTTCTTTGAGCGACTATTCTTTAGAGCTTATCATATATCGAATATTAACGATGCACGTATCAATAAAAGCAGCCTTGTCTTTTATTGTCCTTGCTGTAAAAAGCGCCTTGCAACAAAGAAAAAGTGGAAATTTAAGAATAATTGGTTTAGAACCGAAGGCGTTTGTGATAAATGTAACCTTGTATATCGTTGTATGATTGCATTTAAACAAACATTCGATAAGCTTATTACCAGAAAAAGAGTACTTCCGATGGTTACAGAAGGTGAAAGGGAAAATGCAACTCTGTAATAATTGCCCCAGAAAATGTGGAGTTAACAGAAACGCCGAATTAGGAGTATGCGGGGTAGGGAACTTACTTAAAATTGCTCGTGCCGGTCTACATTTTGGTGAAGAACCTTGTATAACAGGCAAAAACGGCTCTGGAACTATCTTTTTCAGCGGCTGTTCACTTAAATGCGTAATGTGTCAAAATTACAATATCAGCCATGAGGCCTTTGGTAAAGAGGTTTCCGAAGATCGGTTCGTCAATATTATTAAAGAGCTTGAAGCCAAGGGTGCCCATAATATCAATATGGTTACTCCGGGGCACTATTTTAGGCAAATTTCATCCGCAATTGACAAATATCGCCCTAATATACCAATCATTGCCAATACAGGTGGATACGATTCTGTTGAAATGATAAAATCTAATCTGTTTGACGTTTATTTGTTCGATCTTAAATACTTTTCCCGGGAAAAGTCGATGAAATATTCAAAATGCTCCGATTATTTTGACATTGCAAGCAAGGCAATAATCGAAGCTGTAAAGCAAAAAGGAAAACCCGTTTTTAACGGAGAGGGGATTATTCAAAGCGGAGTAATTGTAAGGCATTTGATTTTACCGCAATCAACCAACGATTCAATAGAAATAATAAAATGGTTGCACAATAATGTACCTGAGGTTGTTTTTTCATTGATGTCGCAGTATGTACCTATGTACAAAGCAACAGAATATCCCGAGATTAATAGAAGAATAACAAAACGAGAATATGAAAAAGTTTTAGACTTCTGTTATGATAAAAATTTTTTCGATATTTATATTCAAGACAGATCAAGTTCTACCAAAGAATTGATTCCGCTGTTTGACCTAAGCGGAGTATAAAAAGTAAAACCGACAGATTATGAAGATGTATCTAATGTAAGTAAACTTCATTTCTGTCGGTTTTTTTCTTGACATTAAACCTAAAAGGTGATATACTAACCATAGACCCAATTATACAAAATGAATGTTTTGTATAATTGAGGGGAGCGTTTAAGCCACCTAATAGGAGTTTTTGTATATTGCACCATATTATTATATTATATAAGGAGTCTATTAAGTATGAAGCGTGAATATATGCTTGCTGCACCTGAATGTGTTAAACAGTTTCTTATTTATAATGAAGCTATTAAAAATAAATCCTCTGCATCGATTGATGAATATTTTCGCGACCTGCAGACCTTCTTTAGATACATTAAACACTCCAGAGGTCTTGTAGATTCCTCCGTAGAATTTGATAGAATTGAAATCAACGATGTAACTATCGATTTAATAAAAACTATCAATGTTAACGATCTGTACTCATTCTTAGTTTATTGTAAGGACGACCGCGGCAACAATTCTACAACACGTGCTCGCAAGGTTTCAACCCTTAGACAATTTTTTAAATACCTATCGGTACAAACGCACCAAATAGAAGAAAACCCTGCTGAATTGTTGGATGCTCCAAAGCTAAAGAAATCCCTACCCAAGCATCTCACTCTAGAAGATTCGCTTAAATTACTGAATTCAGTAAAAGAAGGGGATAACCCAAACGCTATCAGAGATTACTGTATACTTACACTATTTTTAAACTGTGGTATGCGACTTTCAGAGCTATGTAATCTTAATGTAACCGATTTAACGTCTGATGGCTCACTACGAATTGTAGGTAAAGGTAATAAAGAACGGGTTATTTACCTAAACGAAGCCTGCCGCACTTCCCTGCTGGATTATTTAAAAATACGTCCGAATGAAGGGGTTACTGCCGAGCATAAAAATGCGTTATTTATAAGTAGAAATAAGCGAAGAATCAGTAATAAAACAGTACAGCATATTGTATACACTTATCTCGAAAAAATCGGACTTGGTGGTCAAGGACTTTCGGTTCACAAATTACGTCATACTGCAGCCACACTTATGTATCAACATGGAGGTGTCGACGTGCGCGTTTTACAGGACGTTCTCGGACACGAAAATCTGGGCACCACACAAATATATACTCACGTTGCAGATGCGCAGGTTAAAAAAGCAATCGATTCCAATCCCTTGTCAAAGGTTAAAAAATAAAAAGAGAGTGATAAAGCATTTTTGCTTTATCACTCTTAACATTTGTGCAATTATCCAAGCATTTGAATAAGTATACCGGCTGCAACGGCAGAACCGATAACACCCGCAACGTTGGGTCCCATTGCATGCATAAGCAGGAAGTTGCCGGGATCTTCTTCCTGGCCCACCTGCTGCGAAACACGAGCAGCCATAGGAACTGCAGATACGCCTGCAGAGCCAATAAGCGGATTAACTTTACCCTTTGTGAAGAAATACATGAGCTTACCAAAAAGAAGTCCGCCTGAAGTACCAAGACAGAATGCAACCAATCCCATTGCAACAATTCCAAGGGTTTGGAGGTTAAGGAAACTATCGGCGTTAGTTGTTGCGCCAACGGTTGTGCCAAGGAATATGGTTATAATGTTCATAAGCTCGTTCTGAGCAGTTTTGCAGATACGCTCTACTACACCGGATTCCTTCATAAGGTTTCCAAGCATAAGCATTCCAACAAGAGCTGCAGCATCAGGAATAAGCAATGATACGATTATTGTAACCATTATGGGAAAAATAATCTTTTCGGTTTTGCTAACACTTCTTAGCTCAGACATACGAACAAGACGTTCTTTTTTGGTTGTCAGCAAGCGCATAATCGGCTTCTGAATAAAAGGAATCAGAGCCATATATGAGTATGCGGCTACAGCGATGGGGCCTAACAAATGAGGTGCCAAACGCGAAGTTACAAAAATTGCGGTAGGACCGTCGGCACCGCCGATAATACCGATAGATCCAGCCTCGGCACCGGTAAAACCGATTGCGAGTGCTCCAATAAAAGCTGCAAATATACCAAGCTGTGCAGCTGCACCTAACAAAAAGCTCTTAGGATTACTGATAAGGGGTCCGAAATCGGTCATAGCGCCGATACCAAGGAAAATAAGAGGCGGATATATACCAAGTTTAACGCCCATGTAAAGTATGTCCAAAACACCGCCATCGTGTAAAAC
>JAXJWR010000171.1:0-2658 GCA_036307905.1 Acutalibacteraceae bacterium | reverse complement strand
TTTTTTAGCTTTGCCCTCAAGTTTCATCAATGTTTGATAACATTGAGTAATGCCGACAAATAAATACGATGGTGCTACTGCGCGAAGGTAGGATGCCCCGACTTCAATCAATTTTTTTTCGGGAGTATAAATTCTCATAAGCAGTTCCGGCGCTAACTCTGCCAACAGAAAAAACACGATTGTAATAAGTAATGTCCATTTACACATTTTACAGAAAATATTTTTTACGGTTTCCTTATCATTTTTACCCCAATACTGGGATAAAAGAACTCCGCCGGCACCTATAACCGCATATACAAAAAGATTCATTACAAATACTACTTGGTTAGCCAAAGATACCGCTGCTACCGCATTTTGCGAAAGCCTTCCGAGCATTATGGCGTCTGTTGCGCCGATTAAGGCTATTAATAAATTCTGCAATCCGATAGGAACTGCAAGAGAAAACATTTCCCTATAAAAATCTTTGTTTTCGATTGATTTAAATTTATACTTCATTTTATAAACCTCTATTTTGTCGTTTAAAGACAAAACTATGCTTTAATTATTAATGCAACCGTCTCAACTGTTGTTTCACCGTCCCAACAGATTTTTGTTATATTATCTTCCCCGTCATAAAAGACGGGGAATTTAAAACTAATGCTTTTCAGCACTCTTCCATCGGGTTGCTCTTCTGGGAAAATCTCAACACTATCAATGAACGTGTTAAAAAACTTCTTCTTTTCGGCATCGGTGAAGTTTTTATACATTATACCATAGTACTGCAAAAAAAGAAATACATTTTCTCCTGTTATTTTTTCTTCTTGAATATTTATAATTCGAGACTGCAAATCTTCAATTTTTTCTTCCACGATTTCAATTTCATCATAGAAGGAATAAAGTCTGTTTTGCATATCTTGATATTTTTTATCATAATGCTTATCCGTAACATCGAGATTATCAATTTGGGAAGCTAACTTTCGTTTTGATACAACAAGTTGATTTAATTCCTTTTTGAAAACAGAAAGTTCTTTTTCCAATTCGTCTGTGCTTATTCGGGTGTTGATTTTCTCACACAAAGCCTTTTCAAATATTGGATTTAAAATAAGCTTCTCAATTACCTCCTCAACAGCCCCGTTAATAATTGTCTGATTCCATTGCTTATGATAATCGCAATTATGACCATCCACCTTCATGCGATGTTTACAAGCGTAATAGAAATGGTCTTTGTATATCGTACCATCCGGCTTTCTTTTACGATTGATATTGCCATACATTGCAGCTCCACAAACCGGACAACGAAGGATTCCCGATAACAGATGCTCGTGTTCCAGGTTATAAATTTTTTCTCTTTTTACACCTAATTTCTTGATTTTTTGTTGAGCAAGTTCCCAATCCTCAACCGAAACTAATGCTTCATGCACACCATTATATATAGGATACTCCTCTTGCTTAACAACGTGAAATTCATTTCGGGTTCCATTTATCTTTTCGGTTTTACGCCTACCAAACGCTATTTTACCGCAGTAAACGGGATTTCTGATAGCCTGTTTAATAAATCCGGGCGAAAACAAACTGAGTTTTCCGTTTTGCCTTGGCTTTTTAGTAATACCGTGCTGATTTAAATACCTTGCAATACCATTAGCACCCATATTGGTGTTAATATACAAATCAAAAATTAGTTTGATTGCTTCGGCCTCATCTTCCGCAATCTTCAGTTCTCCTTTTTCGAGAAAGTACCCATAAGGGGCAAAACCGCCATTCCATTTCCCTTCACGTGCTTTTTGTTTTCTACCCTCCATAGTTTGAACAAGGATATTTTCACGTTCAATTTCCGCCACAGCCGAAAGAACGGAAATCATAAGTTTACCACTATCCTTAGAGCTATCAATTCCGTCTTCTACGCATATAAGATTGGCTCCAAAATCCTGCATTATTTGTAAAGACGAAAGCACATCGGCGGCATTTCTGCCAAAACGCGAAAGTTTAAATACTAAAACATAATCAATTTTATCTTTGCCACTCTCAATATCATCAAGCATTCTTTTAAAATCAGGTCGGCCACCAATGTTCTTGCCCGACTTACCCTCGTCGCTATATTCTCCACAAACGTGCATTTCTTGATATTCTGCATATTTGTAAAGTTTTTCTTTTTGGGCATCAAGGCTATACCCATCAACCTGCATTGAAGTAGATACACGGGTATAAATATAACAATTTAATCTTTTCATTTAATTCAACTCCTTTGTAAATTTACCTTGCTTTAATTTTATATTCTTACATAGTAAAGACAACTGTACGGAGCAGAAATCTGCTCCGTACAGTTTTGGTTTAAGCGGATTTTACGCCTGGCAAATTTGCCGCGTTTTTATTTGATTTCGGGATTTTATCACCATATTTTTCTATCATATCGGCAAGAAAATCGACCATTTGATTAAAGGCAATTTTTTGCTCTTTTGTAAAACCTTCTATGCCTTGCAAATTAAAGTCACAAGTACACTCCGCCGATTTATTATTTAATATATAATGAAAAGCAGACTTGATTCGTTTTAAAATATCAATTATTTTCTTCATACAATCACCTCGCATCCTTTTGTTTATTGCGATAATTTTTCTCGCAAAGCCTTATAATTTCATCTTCGATTTGCTGAACTGTATAATTCTTCGGGAAATACTTGCGGA
>JAXJWR010000170.1:0-8287 GCA_036307905.1 Acutalibacteraceae bacterium | reverse complement strand
GTGTTAATTGAAGCATTGTTGGAATACTCGAAATACTGATCGAATCCGACAAAGCCGAGCTGACCTTCGGTAGAGGACCTGGTTACGGTAGGTTTGCAGTAAAGGTTTACATCAAAATTACCGTATTTAAGAATCGCATTTTGAGTGCAAGCATCATCAGAATACCATTTGTAGAAATTGTAGGTATCGGTATATCCTGTGCCGTTAGTATTATAAGCTTCTTTAATTACGGTGCTTGCGGGAAGGTTAAGTTCTTTTCCGGGAACACCATAAACGGTGCTGAACAGTTCAAATTCGCCATCTTCATTAGAATCGATATAGAAGTTTGTGGCGGTTACCTCTTCTATAGTTATGGTATCAACATCGTAGCTATAGGCAACGCCGCCGCTTCCGTTATAGAAGCCCATATAGAATTTTCGCATTTCCAAACCGCCGCTGGTGGTTAGGTAGCTTTCGGGTGTGGTGAATACAAAGGAGCACTCGGTCCATTCGCCGTTAGTGGCGGACACTCTTGCATCCTTAAATTCGGAAAGCTGACACTCGGGATAACTTCTGTAATCTCTTCCGAGGCTATCGCAGTATGCAACGAAGGGATAGAAACCATCTCCGGGCCATACTTTGGTACGCATTCTGACAGTAATCTTATAGGTAACACCATTAGGAAGAACCACAGGTGTGCCATCTACTGAAGGTGCCATAGAGTGGTTGCCCAGCCACCAGGAGGCGGATGTATTTGTAACCTCGTAACGGAGGTAGTTGCCGTCTGCGGTGGTGTTATCTGCTACGGGATTCTTGGTCCAGTAGGGTACGGTTGCTGTGCCGTTGTTATAGGTGTAGGAGTTAACCGAATTTATCACGGTGTAATCCTTAAAATCGATAACGGTTGTTTCGGCATTATAACCGCCTACGTGAGGGTCTTTACTCCATACAGCATAGAGGGTGGTGCCTTCCATATCCTTGGTAATTTTAGGAACCACCTCGGTGCTGTCGGCAGAGGTTGCCCAACCTATAAGTGCAGAGGTCTTGTCGGGCGCGGTAATATTGGCAACAGGTGCAGGAGCATCTCCAACAATAACCGTCTCTTCGGAGGTTTCGGCTTCGCCGAAGCTACCGCCGTTTGCGTTAAAGGTAACGGTTACGGTGTCGATTTTTTGGAGCTTGATATAATCTATATCATAGGCAAAATCCCCTGTTCCACCGTTGGTTACACCGAGATAAAGCTTGTTTAAGGTGCTTGTACCGCTGACTGTATATTCAGAAGGAGTATTTATAATACTTTCGTAGGTCTTCCATCCGTCGCTTACCTTGGGGTAACCAAAGTCGGCCATTTCCCCGAATGAGGTTTGACCGGAAGTGAATGTCCAGTAAAGATGGGGATCGGTTCCGGTCGACTTGTTCAAACGGAGTTTAACCGATATACGATATTTGGAATTGGTGGGGAGAACGATATTGTTAAGTTTTGTCATATCTCCCGTAAGTTCGGCCGATCCGTTTACCGAAACGGGGAAATTATAATGTCCTGCCCAGCCTGTAAGACCCTTGGAGCCATCTACCCAAGCATCATACTCGAAATATTTTCCGCCAAGCATTGTGCTGTCTGACTTAATATGTGCCCAGGTGTCCTCTTTGGGGGTGTTAGAGCCCTGGCTGGGTCCCCATAGGCCTGTGCTGTTTACGTTATAATCAACAAAGTCGATAACGCGGGTTTCTTCATCGTTAATAGCTGCGAGGGTTACATAGTCAATATCGTAGGAATATCTGTAAAGGGTGCCATCATCACCGTTACCGGTAGGAAGGAAACCCAGGAAGCACTTATTGTAGGTGGCTGTTCCTGCAGCATTGGTAAGATACTGTTCGGGGGTGGTGAAGGTGAAGGAAAACTCGGTCCAATCTGAGGTGTAGTTCAGAGTGTTTGAAGACTTATAAAAGTTTGCCTGAGAAGTATCTGACGCGATGTTTATGGATGCTCCGTAAATAACGAAAGGATTGAGGGATGTCATAGAATTATCGTTAGTGCGGATGCGGAAGGTTGCACGGAAGGTGGTAGCCTCGGGCAGGATTATATCGGTGGTGGTACCGGTATGCGAGGGGGCGAAAATGTGGTTACCCTCCCACCAGGTGCCGCAGTCTGTGGTGGAGATAGAGTCATAACGGAGGTATGCGCCGCCGTCGGCCGAGGAATCATCGGTCTTTTTGGTGATATACAGCTGATTGTTACTGCCGTACACGTTACTTTGATACTTAGGAGTATACTGTGAAAAATCTATATGACGATAGAAAGAGTATACCTCGTGGGTATCTGTTTCATCTTCTCCGGATGCAGTTGCAGTAGGTATTGCGGAAAATACCATTGTTGTAGCCAGCAGAGCTAAAGAAAGGGTTAATGCCAAAAGGCGTTTGAGCTGTTTGATATGCTTTTTCATACTGTCCCCTCCTTAATTGGTTTCGCCGATAAGAACGGCTCTGAGTTCTGCGGCATCGGCAGCGTCGTATGTACCGCTAAGGTCAAAATCTACCGATTTGTTGTGAAGTGCCACAAGGTCGCAGACGTTCATATCTTTATCTGCATTTACGTCGTAGAAAACCAGGTCAGCTCCGTCGGCTGCGACGTACCTTACCAGATTTTCGGCAATTTCGGTTCCCAGATACTTTTTAGCATCCTTGGTTGCCACAAGAAGAGTGCCGTCGTCTGTACCTGCGGCCATAACGTTTAGGCCGAAGCAGGCAAAAACGGCAAGCAGGGTGAGAACTGCAATCAGTTTTTTCATAAATCTTCATCCTTTCGGTGAGATAATATAAGAATTTTAGAAAATTCCCTTCAAAGTGATTTTAGCATTATTCCAATCATATTGTTATAAATAAAATGCCGTAAAATATAAAGTGTTTGTCATTTTGCTCTTAAAAAAACAAAATTGTTATATTTGTAACCCTATTTTAGAAAGCAAAAGAACCGCTCTGACGAGCGGTTCTTTTGCTGAAAGGATATATACAATTTAATAGGGATAAACCAGTTTTTCGTTGTTACCTGCTCCCACGGTCAGGCGGTATATTCTCTCGCGGGTTAAGGACATCGCATTGAAGCAAACTTCAGAGGATGTGCCCATTTTTCTGGTGTATACACGCCAAGGAAGGTTTTTATCGGTAACGCTGGTCGAAGGCAGTTGTTCGTAGGTCTGGGTTCCTGTCTGTCCAACATTAGCAGAAGATGTGCAAAACTGGAAGAGGTTTATATCGCTGCTGTACATAGTCATTTCGATATGCTGATGACCAAACTGCCAAGCAAGCAGTTTACCATTTTTATCTGCAAAGTCTGCATTTACCGAAACGGCATTACCCCAGTTGTCGGTAAGACTTGCAGTATAGGTTTCTCCTGCATTATAGGCCTTGAGAACATCGCGAATTTCATCGCCAAACCAAACCTTGGACTTATAGCAGTTTGTATCGTAATCAATACCCATATGAGAAACGAAGATAACGTCGTAATCTGCAGGGAGGGTACCGAGAGCATCCTCTGCCAGCCAGCGGGTCTGGTCTGCGGAATAGCCCCAATAGTTGCAGCCATGATAATACCTGTCCATTTCTTTTTCAGCGCCGGCACTCTTAATGGGCATACCGTCGACAAGGCCGTCACCGTCAGTATCTCCTAAAACGTATCCGTTTACGTCGTACTTGGCCTCATAGTCCAGAGCATCGAGTGCTACAACACGGGTCTTTTTACCAACCAGATCATAGTAGAAATACTTGGAATTCTTGCGTTTTGCGGGATCGTCCTGTACGACCTGAATGTTATCCTTATTGGTGTAACGAGCGATAATGTTGTTCTGCCAATCCAGGTCGGTGATGATGTTATCCTTGTAAAGTTCTTTATTGGGGTTAGAACCGAAATAGTAATGGTAAGAGTTATCGTCGTGGTTACCCATAAGGACGAATACAGGCTTTGTGCACTTGAGGAAGGGATCCAGCGCAGCCTGTGTCCATTTAATGGCATCAGCTTTGCTGTTATACATACCCGTTGTGGTATCTCCACCAATTACAACGAAGTCGATATTATCGTTTTCATTAGCCATTTTGGTAATAAGTTTTGCCTGGTTTAAAAGGGACACGCTTCGAGCGGACGTGAGCTCATCACCAAAATGAATATCGGTTATGAAAAGATAATTTACAGCAGATGCGCCTACAGAATTTATCTTCTCCGAAACTATCTGAGCGTTAAGGCCTGCATAAAGTTCGGCCTTTGCACCTGCGTGAACAAGGTATTTAACCTCGGAAGGAACGTCTATCTCTTCAAAATCGGGTTTTGCAGAGAAGCTAACGTAAGAGCCTTCTGTAATGGTGTTGTTTTCCAGTGCATTTGTAGCTGCGAAGGCTGTATTATAGGTGGAAACGCTGTATGTTTTGTCTGCAGGGAAGGTTGTTCCTTCGGGGAGATATACATAGTAGTCGGAAAGGTCGGCACTTTCGGGAATTATATCTGCTGCTGCGGGAATATCGGTAACAGAGGCTGCCATTTCGTCAGAATAGAATACAGTTCCGTCGGAAAGTTTAATATATCCGCGAACAACGGCTTTATACTCGTCGTCGATTTCGAATCCACTTATCAGGGCAGAATATACGGTGCTTCCTGTAATGGGGTTTACACTCCAGTTCTTGGCCATATCGGTCTGGGAGAAGTAGAACACACCTGCATTATCCTTGTTTTCGAGGTTGAGGAGAGTATTATTGTCTTCGCCCTTAACAAGAACGCCGTGTTCTGCAACAGCATAGCTTTCGCCTGCCATAACAAGGTTGTTTCCGCTGTAGGAGAACATAAAGCGAAGGTCGGTATCGTTTACTGCCTCTACAGCAACAGACTCGGTTGCAGAGGAAACTATTATGGTATCGATATATACCGTTGCGTCGGTATTAGCGGAGAGCTTTGCGCCGAGAAGAGCTGTATCTGCCACGTTATCTGCGGTGAAGGTAACGGACGCTTTGGTCCATTCATCTGCAGCGGCAAGGGTAGTGTTTGCAAGAGGTGTGATTCCATCAAGGATAGAACTGTCTGCCAGGCCTATTTCGAACTTAGCTTCAGCCGAAGCCTTATACATAAAGTCTGCACGATAGGTCTTGTCGGCCACGTCTAAAGTATGGTCATTCTTAAGTTCAAAGGCGGCAAATTTGTCTGCGGCAAGTTTTGCTTTAAGCGCATAATCGCCTGTGTAGGAGGTTTCGTTTGATACGGCAGCGCCCGAGAGTCCTTCGGTACGTTGGATATAGGTATCAAAGCCGACAAACATTTCCTGATTCTTGGTACTTACGGGAGTAACGGGGGTTACGCTGTCACAGTAAATATCCACATCGTAGTTTCCGAACTTGGGTACGGCAGCCTTGGTGCATTCCTCGTCGGCATACCAGTTGCCAAGGAGAACCTTAGCCTCGTAGCCGGTAGGACCGTTATCAGAGTATTCTTCCTTAGAATCAAAGGTGGGAAGGGTAAGCTCGGTACCGGGAACGCCCTCTGCCGTATCGAGGAGAACATAGTTTCCGTTTTCCTTAACATAGAAGTTAGTGGTGGTAACCTTTTCGAGGGTGAGGGTATCCATCATATATTCGACCTTAACGCCGGGCTTACAGATAAGGAAGCCTACGCGGTTTGCAAGGCCGTTTGTTACTGTGGGAAACTCCGCAGGAGTGGTGAAGTAGGTTACAACGTCAACCCACTCGCCGTTTGTTTCGGTAATATTACTGTTTATGTAATATTCTTTGGTGTTGGCCGAGCCGGTTGCTGAGCCAAGTTTTCCTACGGTGTAAAGAAGCATAAGGTCAGCCTTTCCGCCGTCGAGATTTATAACGTTAAGGCGAAGGGTTAATTTATAGGTAGAGCTTGTGCTGAGAACTGTGCAGTTTGCAGCGCCCTTGGTAGAGCTTGCCGTACCATCGGCAGTGGGGTTGAAGGTCCAGTTGGGATACCACCAGGAGGAACCTGAATGGTTATAATAATGAAGAACCTTATCATTGCCATCTTCTGTGGGGTCGTCGATCACGTGGAAATAAGGTACACCGGAATACTGGCCGTAAGAGGAACCGGTGGGAGTAAAGCTGTTTTCGCTGCTGACATTGTACCCTTCGAACTCGACCACTCTGCTCCAGGTGTCGTACACGCCGTTTTCGGGGTGGGCCGAAGGTTCTTTCCAAATAGCATAAAGAGTTTTGCCGTTAAGAGAACCATCAACGTCCTTTACAGCAATTTTAGAATCTGCAGAAAGGCTCCAACCACCGAACACCAGTGTATCGTCTGCATATACGGGATCTTCTACGCTGAACAAATCACCTACGGTTTCGGTAACGGTTTTTGCAGTTTCGGAAGCAGAGAATTTACCACCGTTTGCATCGTAGGAAACGGTTGCGGTCTGGGATTCCTTGGTAACTGTAATTTTGTCAAGATAGAAAATACAGCCGCCGCTTCCGCAGTTTATGGTGAGGTATGCGCCTACCGATTCGCTGTTAATGGTTACACCGTCGGTGGTGTAGGGGTCGGGATAGGTGGTGCCGGTTTTAAATTTATTTCTCTGCCAAAGATCGGTTTTGAAATGGTTTGTTCCGACTGTGCCGGTACCCGAAACATTTTCGGTGAAATTGGTAGTTAAAACTGTATTGCTTCTGCCTTCATAATACTGGGCAGTATTGTTTTGATTGAAGCCTGTAAAGTTGCTTGAAACACTTCTCCAGAACATACTGTCTCCGCGGTACATAGGATAACCGCTGACCATAGCGCCATCGGCCTTTCCCTTAGAGGTTCCGTCGATATAGTACCAAGACTCTGCCCCGTTGTATCCGCTGTTAAGCAGACCGTATGCGGCCTGATCAGAATGGAAGGCACCCGCACCGAAGAATATCTGTCCCTGAGTTGTTGCCTTTTGAATGTAGCCGTCTATGGATACGGTATATTTGGTATTGGGCTCGATTATAAAGGGCAGTCCGTTTTCGTCGGTAGGAATATACTGGCTATAGCCGTTTCCTTTAATAGAGCCCGAAACTATTTTAAGGGCCGAAACAGAGCCGGTTGAACCGTCCTTTTTAGTAACGTCGATAGTGGCGCCTGTATAGGAGTCACCGGTATTATCGGAATGGAAGGGATAGAAAGTGTTACCCTCACCGTCGACGAGGGCGGTGGTATTGGCGGTTGTATCTACAACCTTGTCAAAATCAAAGGTATAAGACTCGCCTATATCCATTCCTGCGGTTTTGGTGACAGAAATGCTGTCGATATAAATCACAGAATCGCCTTTATATCCTCCTGTGTTAACGTTGCCGAAGGACAGAGACATTCCGAAATAGGTGGCAAAGTCGTAAACCTCACCGTCAGAGCCTAAAAGCTCTATAACGCCTTTATTGGCATCATAGTCGCCGGTGTTGAAGTAAAGAACGCTATCAAGCAGAATGTTATACTCGGGATTATATACAGCGGTGTTGCCTGCATACTGATGGGATTTTGTTCTGTAGACAGGATAATATGCGGGTAAATCATTGGCAGAATTACCCCAAGCAATAGAATCGGGGAATTTTAAAGTTTCGGTATGTCCGGTGAATTCGGGCAGGTTTGCCTGATAAATTCCGCCGCCGAAGAATATCTGTCCCCAGGCCACTAATGCCTTGCGATAAGAGCTGACCACTACTTTATAGGTAGAGTTAGGCTCGATAGCAAGGGGGATTCCGTCCTTGTCGGTAGGAATGTACATACCTACGTTATTGGCCGAAAGCTCGAGAGCGGAGATTTGGTCCTCTCCTACAGTTATGGTTGCCTGCTTTGCAGTTGCGGTAGAGTCTTTGGAGCGGAGCGGATAGATGGTTCCGCCGTCTACCGTAACGGAATCGGTATTGGCTTTATATTCCTTAACCTCGCTGAAATCGAAGGTATAGGTTTCGCCATAATCGAGGTCGATAGAGGTAAGACCTGCCTTCTCTTCGGAAACTGTTGCGGCTCCGCCAAGAATAACGGTAGATGCAAGGAGAGCAAGACAAAGGGTTATGGCAAGAATGCGTTTTGAAAGTTTTTTCATAATCTTTTTCTCCTTTCTTATTCTTTGTCGCCAAGCAGCACTACACGGAATGCGGCGGCATCGTCGCCGTCAAAGATGCTGTTTTGGTCAAAATCAACGCTGTTTTTATGTAGGGCAACCAAATCACAGATATTCATATCTTTATCGCCCGACATATCGTAAAAACAGTCGCCCGAGCCTGAGGCTGCTTCATATTTTGTGCAGCCTTCGACAATTTCGGTGCCAAGGAATTTGGCGCCCTTTCTTTC
>JAXJWR010000169.1:0-2528 GCA_036307905.1 Acutalibacteraceae bacterium | reverse complement strand
ACCTCTTCACTCTTCACTATTACCTATTACTTTCTAAAAATCCCGTTACAAAGTTTTATTTAGTGAAAAGTGAAGAGGTAATAAGTAAAAATCCCGCTCACTTTCGTGAACGGGATTTTTGTGTGTTTTGAACTTAATGGCACAAATTATATGTGCCTAAAAACCTAAAATTATTTAAAATTACTTACTATGATTTTAACTATAACAACAATTGCTGTAACAATAATTAACGACCATCTAGTTTCCCAAATAAAGCCTTCAGCAAATTCATCTTTTTTGTGTTTTATATGCGAGGCAATAATAATTGGAATATACAACGGAACAAATAACAAACAATTTTCAATTTTCAAAAAATCAGGATTATAAATAATTATAACCACAAGTAAAAAAAACAAGATAAAAGTATGAAATTGTTGTCCAGATATTAGATTTGTTAAAATTCACGAAATCACCGCCTATGTGTAGTATAGCATAAAAGCGGTGCGAAATCAATGCGGAGCATTGTATATAATCCGCAACTTGTTGCGGGATGTAATCAACACGAAGTGTTGGATGGAATCCACCGTAGGGTGGTATGTAATCAATCCGAAGGAAAGAACATACAAAGCTTATGCTTTGATAACATACCGTTTGCAATGCAAACGGATTACATACGCCTAGCGGCGATTACATACCAATCCTTCGGATTGGATAAAAAAAGAGAAGCTTTTTCAAGCTTCTCTTTTTTTGGAGCTGCTAACCAGATTCGAACTGGTGACCTCATCCTTACCAAGGATGTGCTCTACCACCTGAGCCATAGCAGCATATTAGCTTTGCAACGAATTGTATTATATATTATTGTGCAGATTTTGTCAAGTGTTTTTTTAAAAATGTATAAACAAAAAATTTTTGTCAATAATAGCGGTGAAGGAGTTGATAAAATGCTTGATAAAATATGTTTAATCCTCTCTATTCTTGGTTCGATCAACTGGGGTCTGGTTGGTATTTTCCAGTTTGACCTTGTGGCTTGGTTGTTCGGCGGTCAGGATGCTCTTGTCAGCAGAATAATTTACACTGTTATCGCTCTTGCGGGAATCTGGTGTATTTCCCTACTCTTCAGAGATAACGGCCGTCACCACGAATAAGAAATAAAACCGAAGTCTTGACTTCGGTTTTATTTTTTAATACTCTGTTCCTACGGTAATAATTCCGTTTGTTATGTTAAATTCTATATCGCCCGAACGGTCGGTTCGGTAGATTTTTGCGTTTGCTTCTTTTAGTATCTGCATTACCTCGTCGTGAGGATGTCCGTACTGGTTTGCGCCTGCCGAAATCACTGCATATTCAGGCGAGGCTGCTGTTACAAACTCCTTACAGTTGGAATTTCGGCTTCCGTGATGTGCGGCTTTATAAATGTCGCAATCTACTCTAATGCCGTCCTCCAGCATTTTAAGCTCGATATCCTTTCCCGCATCCCCTGTAAGCAAGGTTTTAATGCCGTTAAGTTCTGCCATCAGCACCACCGAGCGGTCGTTCGAATTCTTTTCCTCGCGACTGTAGTTCAGCACGGTTATCCGGCAGTCTCCTACGTTTACTACTGCGCCTGCCTTTGCGAAGGACACTTCGGTCTTTCCGTTTTCCAGAGCATAGAGAATATCGTCGAAATCCTGTGCTGTACGGTCGTCCTGCTCGGGCAAAAGGGCATAATGGGTTTTAATTCCGCGAATAACCTTAGCGGCACCGCCTACATGGTCTTTATCGTAATGAGAAAGAATCACACAGTCCAGTTCTTTTACCCCATACCCTTCCAAAGCATTAAGCAGTTCACTTCCGAAATCGCTTTGATTTCCAAAATCTACAAGAGCGTGCCTTCCGTTGCTGGTAATCAGAATACTGTCGCCCTGTCCAACGTCTATAAAGCGGATATAGTCGCTTTTAGTATCGGGTTCTTCTTCGCCGAACACAGCGGCATAAATATCCGACCAGGAGGGTATGTCTTTATAGTTTGAAAAGGTTATCACCGCCACAAAGCAAATAAGGGCGGTGATGCAGATTATAAGAAGATTTACATAATAGCCTTTTGTTTTATTTTCCAATTATGGCTGTCCCGCCTTCATTTCCATAAGTTGTTCTGCCGTCATAAGAACCTCGCGGGGTTTTGCACCCTGAGAAGGTCCTACAACACCCATTGCCTCCATCTCGTCCATGATACGAGCGGCACGGGCATAGCCCAGACGGAGTTTTCTTTGAAGAACAGAGGTAGATGCCTGTCCGCTTTCTACAACAAATTCTATTGCAGACATAAGCATAGGATCGGTATCGTCCATATCGTCGGAAGAGGCTGCGGCACCGCCTTTATCCTTGTTATTGGCAAGGGCGCGGTTTTCAATATCTTCCATAATTGCGCTGTCGTACTCGGTAGTGTGGCGGCCCTTAATAAAGTCGCAAACCGCTTCAACCTCTTCATCACTTACAAAGCATCCCTGAATTCTGGCAGGCTTGGTTGCGCCTACGGGACTGAAGAGCATATCTCCCCTACCCAGAAGTTT
>JAXJWR010000168.1:0-1651 GCA_036307905.1 Acutalibacteraceae bacterium | reverse complement strand
TTCTTTATAATAGTTGGTAATTTCCCAGTTATCATACTGACGGGGATAGTCCTCAAAGACCTGAAGCTCGTTACCCAATGTGCCTTCTTTAAAGACCTGACGATTTGCAGTTTTATCAAAAAGTTCAACAATGCGGCCTGCTGTATCGAGGGTAAGCTTATAATACTTATTCTCGGCGGTAAGCTTACCTACCTTAACCTCGGAAAGGCTTTTGGTTTCCTTTACGACCTTCCAGCCGAAGGCAGGAATGCTGTCGCTTAGTTCTACGGTTTTGTTTCCGAGTCTTACCTCTCCCTTACGTTCGAATCCCGAAGGATTATAGACAAAAATTCCGTCGCCTGAAGTGATATTTTCGGAAATTTTTGCGATTTTATCCTCAATCACACCGCCTACAAAAGATTCTATTTCGGCATAGTCTTTATCGGTGCCGTCGTAGACCTCTTTTATTGATGAGCCGGGAATTATATCGTGAAATTGGTTATGAAGTACCTTGTTCCAGTTCTCATAAAGCCCCTTTGCATCATAGTCTCCTCCAAAAATAAGGTCGGTATAAGAAAGAGTTTCGGCCTTTTGAAGAGCCAGTTCGGATTTGCGGTTTGCTCGTTTAACCTTTGCCATAGAGGTGTAGGTTCCGCGGTGAAATTCCAGATAAAGCTCGCCAACCCATTTGGGAATACGCTTGGTGGTAGCACAGGCTTTATCGAAATCGACCTTGGTTTTATCGAGATACTCGCGAAGGGTGGTCATCTCGGTAACGGGCATTCCGGGAAGGCCTTTTGACAGGCGGCGCTGGGTTTCAAGCATCTGTTTGGTGGGGCCGCCGCCACCATCGCCAATGCCGTAGGTGGTCATGGTGCGGTTGCCGTATTCCTTTTGAGAATAGCGATTCCACGTACCCTTTATTTCGGAGGGGTTAAGATGTCCTACATAGGTGGTGTCGCGGTGAGGGTTCATTCCTCTGAAATCCTGTGTGGTTATGAAGTTGGCGTAAATTTCGGTGCCGTCGATACCCTCCCACATAAAGCGGTCGACCGGCATAGTGTTGGTTTCGTTCCAGGCAATTTTAGAGGTAACGAAATAGTCGATCCCGGACTTTTTAAGAATCTGGGGAAGGGCGGCCGAATAGCCGAAAACGTCGGGCAGGAAGAGAACGTTACAGTCGACGTCAAATTCGTCCTTAAAGAACTTTTTGCCCTGAAGAATCTGACGGACAAAGCTTTCGCCCGAAATCAGGTTGCAATCGGCCTCGACATACATCGCGCCCTCGGGCTCGAAGCGGCCTTCCTTTACAAGCTTTTTAAGCTCCTCGTATTTTTCGGGGGCTTCTTCCTTTAAGTAGCGGTAAAGTTCAGGCTGGGAAAGCATAAATTTATATTCGGGATACCTATCCATAAGGGTAAATGCGGTAGAGAAGCTGCGCTGAACCTTTTCTCTTGTTTGGGCGCGATGCCAACGCCACTCAACGTCGATATGGGTGTGACCTACGCAGTGAACTATAGGCTTGTTTTTCACGGAACAAAGCTTTTCATAAAGCTCTTCCCCGATAAAGTCGATAGCCTTTACTACGCTCTTCTTAAAAGCATCGCTTTCGGTATCGCGAAAGTCAATGATATTGGCGGTCTGCTCCAAAACACCGATAAGTGAAATATAC
>JAXJWR010000167.1:0-1436 GCA_036307905.1 Acutalibacteraceae bacterium | reverse complement strand
CTTCTTTACGAAGTGTCTCCCAACGATGCATCCTTTTTTATTTTATCATTTCTTTGAACTTTTCTTCGTCGATGACTTCTATGCCCAAGGCGTTGGCTTTATCGAGTTTACTGCCCGACGCTTCACCTGAAAGCACATAGGTGGTTTTTTTCGAAACCGAGGAGGAGGTTTTTCCTCCGAAGCTTTCTATAATAGCCGAAGCCTCCTGTCTGGAATAGGTAGGAAGTGTTCCTGTAAGAACAAAGGTCATACCCTCGAAACGATTGTCGATAGTATTATCGGGTTCGGTCATATTAAGGCCTAAAGCTTTAAGTTTATCCATCATTTCCTTTGTAGAGTCCAGGGAAAAGAATTCGGCTATACTCTCTGCAAGGATAGAACCGAATCCGTCGATGTCCTCGAATTCCTCCTTAGTAGCACCAAACAGCGCCTCTGCCGTTTTAAATCTTTCGGCTGCAAGCTTTGCGGCCTTCTGTCCGATATAGCGGATACCTAAGGCGAAAATCAGTCTGGAGAGCGGATTTTCTTTAGATTTTTCGATGGCTGCAATAAGGTTTTCGCCCGACTTTTTACCGTTTTTATAAAGAGAGGCTACATCCTCTGCCTTTAGTGTATAAAGATCGGTTATATCCTTTATTAGTCCCTTTTCGCTAAGCTGTTCGAGCACGGCGGGGCCAAGGCCCTCGATGTCCATTGCGTCGCGGGAGGTAAAGTGAATCAGATGGCGAAGCATCTGGGCCGGACACTCGGCATTAGTGCAACGAAGCACCGCTTCCCCTTCCTCGCGGAAAACGGGACCGCCACAGGATGGGCAAACATGAGGCATCAGGAAGGGCTGGGAATCTTCATTATGAGCCTTTACCGACACAACCTCGGGAATTATGTCTCCCGCCTTGCGTACTACTATTGTATCGCCAATACAGATTCCCTTTTCCTTAATAAAATCTTCGTTATGAAGGACGGCGCGAGAAACGGTAGTTCCTGCAAGCTGTATGGGTTCAAACTCGGCCGTAGGTGTCAGCGCTCCTGTTCGACCAACGTTAATTTCTATTCGAAGAAGTTTAGTTTCCTTTTCCTCGGGAGGGTATTTATAGGCAATAGCCCATTTGGGATATTTTGCTGTACTGCCCATCTCCTCGCGAAGGGAGAAGTCGTCGACCTTGATTACCGCACCGTCGATGTCAAAGAGTAAATCCCCCCTGGAATTGCCGATACGGTTGATTTCACTGATTACCGCATCAATACTGTCGCAGCGCTTATAGGTAGGAAGAACCGAAAATCCAAGACTGCTGAGAAAATCCAGCGATTCGATATGGGAGGTAAGTGTTTTTCCCTCGATACGTTGAATATTGAAAACAAATATATCAAGCTGTCTTTCGGCGGTAATTTTAGAGTTTTTCTGTCGAAGGGAGCCTGCCGCCGCATTTCTGGGGTTT
>JAXJWR010000166.1:0-2291 GCA_036307905.1 Acutalibacteraceae bacterium | reverse complement strand
CCTTATAGCCGTGTATAAAGAAGGCCTGGGCCTTGTAAATATTGACTCTCAGGCCCCCAATAAGGTTGTATACGAATGGCTTAAAACACAGAACTATGACTATATAAAACCCGAATACACCATAGGCTCCTCCAGAATAGATTTCTATATGGAAAAGGGGGAGGAAAAATATCTTATGGAGGTCAAGGGCTGTACCCTTGAAATTGAAGGTATAGGCTATTTCCCCGACGCTCCCACCCAGCGAGGTGTAAAGCACTTAAAGGAGCTTACTGCCCTTCGGCAGCAGGGGATAAACTGCATTGTCGCCTTTGTAATTCAGATGGAAGGAGTAAAAGAGGTTCGCCCGAATATAAATACCCACCCACAGTTTGGGCAGGCACTCAGCGATGCTGTAAAAGCAGGGGTAAAGGTGCTTTTTCTCCGCACAAGGGTAACCGAAAACACCCTTGAAGCAACAAATTTCGATTATCTCTAAATTTTCCTTGTTTAAATTGTTAAAGTGTGATAATATAATATTAAATAATGACCGGCTTCTTTTGATGCCGGCCATACTTATGTGACGGGTTTATGAGAAAGGAAAAATAATATGACGTTTACACAGTGGCTTGCAAGCCTGGGCGGAATGTTTGGTACTATTTGGGACGAAATATATACCGCCTTCGAAAAGGTTGTCTTTTTTTGCGAGGGCATCTTCTACGGCACTATGATCAGCATCCCATTAGGCGGAGCAAGAACTCTCGACATTTCATTTCTGGTAATTCTTCTTGTGGCTATGGGAATTTACTTTACCGTACGAACTAGGGTTCTGCAGGTTCGCCACATTCCTTCAATGCTTAAAATAGCAACCGAAAAAAGCGAAAAGAAGGATAAAAAAGCTCTTTCAGGCTGGCAGGCGCTCATAGTATCCACCGCAACCCGCGTTGGTATGGGAAACCTCGCAGGTGTTGTTGCCGCTATTACCGTTGGCGGCGCAGGCGCAGTTTTTTGGATGTGGGTAACAGCTATTATCGGCTCAGCCAGCGCTTTTGTAGAGGCAACCCTCGCCCAGAAGTATAAGCAACCCGACCCGCTTTACGGCGGTTACCGCGGCGGCCCGGCATATTACATACACGCACTTGTAGAAAAGTGGAAGGGTAAAAAGGTTAATAAATCTATATTGGCCACCCTTTTTGCGATTTCAGGCCTTATATGCTGGTGCGGAATCAGTCAGGTAGTAGGTAACTCGGTTACCGAGGCGGTTCAAAACCAGTACAGCATAAAGCCCATCTATACCATAATCGTTTTGGTTGCCCTTGCCGCAATAGTAGTTCTGCGTAAAAATGCAACCGTTAAGGTGCTGGATATAATGGTTCCCATAATGGCAGGAACTTTCTTCCTAATAACCCTCTTTATAATATTTAAAAACATTGCTTCACTTCCGGGCGTTTTCGGTCGCATATTTGCTGAAGCCTTTGGTTTAAACGAGGTTGTGGGAGGCGGAATAGGTGCCGTTATTATGAACGGTGTTAAGCGCGGACTTTTCTCTAACGAGGCAGGCTCAGGCTCTGCTCCCTGTGCCGCCGCTGCCGCCGACAGCGATAACCCTGCAAAAACAGGTATGATGCAGGCTCTTGGTGTGTTTATCGACACACTGGTTATTTGTAGCTGTACAGCATTCATAATGCTTCTCGTTCCTGCCGAGGTTGTGGGGGATAAGGGGGGCATGGCTCTGCTCCAAACCGCTATGAATTATCATCTGGGCGCCTTTGGCGGATTTTTCGTGACTATTACCCTCTGGCTCTTTGCTTTTTCTACCTTTGTGGGAGTTCTGTTCTATGCCCGCAGTAACGTTGCATATATCTTCGGCGACAAAATGAAGTATCAAACAGGTTATAAAATTGTGGCCCTCCTGATGCTCTTCGTAGGCGGTATTGGTTCTTACGTGGCAGTATGGGCAATGAGCGACGTGGGTATCGCCCTTATGACGGTGTTTAACGCTATCGCCATAATCCCCATGTGTAAAGAATCACTTGTAATTTTAAAAGACTACGAAAAAAGCAAAAAAATAAAAGAATAATAAAAATCCTCGAGTTTAAGAACTCGAGGATTCATCATATTGCATACTCGGTATCGCAAATAAATAACGGCAATCGCGTAGGGACAGGCCTCCCGGACTGTCCGCAAAACTCTGCGTGTAAATAAATATGTATTTTCAAACTTTAACCCCCGAATCTTTAGTTCGGGGGTTCGGCGTTATTTCTTAACCTTTATAAGCGCGAAGCTGTATGGAGGAAGCTCCAGGTATCCGTTTT
>JAXJWR010000165.1:0-3089 GCA_036307905.1 Acutalibacteraceae bacterium | reverse complement strand
GTCTTTATCCCCTGTGTTTCCGGCGGAATATTTCATATTAAGTCCCACTGCTGCAGCTAATGCCACCACCATTATTGCCAGCGTTATCTGGGTTTTACCTATTTTTTTAGATTTTTTCATTGCCCCGATTTCCTCCCGATGTAAATTTTTCTTGAGCTTATGTTAAGTGCCGCCGTAACGGCATTTTTTATTTGTTCGGCTGTTTCGTTGCTCTTTAGGTCGCAAATTACGCTTACTCCCCTGATTTTAGGCATATATGAGGTTACAATAAGCGGCTGCTCCCGTCCGTCCGACCCCTTTACGGTGATTATCTTTTGCTCGTTTTCAAGACTCTCTTTATTTTGGTCGCGGGCATCGGAGCTTTTTATCTCCTGAGCATACTCGTAAACAAGGCCGGTTTCCAGCGTTACCGTAACAATGGCGCCACTGTCTCCGCTTATGCCTGCCACCATCTCGCGAACCGAAGTTTCCAGAGCAGCTCTGTAATCCTCCTCGGAAAAATTCGAAAATATTTTTTCGCTATTCTCTGCGTTACTGCTTTCGGGAAAATATGACGAAGCAAAAATCAGAAGTATTGCGGCTATTCCCACTATAAAAAGAATCTTTGCAGAGTTTTTGTTTTTTAGTAATGCTGTCAGCTTATCCTTCAATCAAACGCCACCCTACAATCTATTCCTACCGACAGAATTGTCTCCCGCGCCCTTTCCTCGTCCTCGACGCCGCTGACGGTTATTTCAGTAATAATTATGCTGCCGTCTTGGTTTTTATTAGCCTTTGCCGTGATTTTTTGATATTTTATTTTGGCATCATTAAGCAGCTGTGCCACCAGATATTCGGTTTGGTATGCGCTCATATTCTCGGAAAGGTTGGCCGAGGCCTCGGTATTGGGAAGGTCGGGAAGGGTAAAATCAAAATCGGCCCCCACCACCGAACCCAGCACCGAGCATAAAAGGACCAGGGCAATTATGTAACGTTTGCTTTTTTCCAGCGCCCCCGACCCAAGCAGGCTTACCCCCGACAGCAGTACCGCCGTGGCACAAAACACCAAGGCAATTTCTTTTACCGTTCCCACCTTATCCTCCCGAAATGACCGCCAAGGAAATTATGAAAAGTGCGGCCACAAAAAGCAAAACCCCCACCAACACCGAAAGAACACAATCGGCGGCCCTCAGCATATTGGTTTTAAGATTTACCCCGAACACCTCTGCCAGCATATCCAAAACAAAGAGCATCGCTCTCCAGGAAAGAAGTTCTAATGCAACGGGAATGGCGGTGGCGGCTATGGCGATTACCCCAAACATCGAAACCGAGGATTTAAGCAGTTTTACCGACCCCAGCAGGGTGGTAAGAGATTCCGACAGAGCTCCTCCCGCCACAGGGACAAAGGTACCGATTAAAAATTTTAGGGTTTTAAGACCCAAATTGTCGGCCGCCTTGTTTACGGTGGTCTGAATGGAGAGCAGACCTAAAAACAGGGTGAGGGTTAAAGTAAGAATCCACATGGCAATTTTTTTAATACCCTCGCCCAGACGGTTGGTACCGCCCAAAGGCATAATCGAGCCCACCATTCCTATTCCCAGATAACAGCTCATAAGGGGGACTATAACGAAGGAGGCCAGCATACTGACCATATTCGCCCCGAAAAGCAGTAAAAAGCTCATTCCCGATGCGGTTACACTCTGACCGCCTGCTACCAATATACCTGTATAAACAGGCACAAAGCCGGTCATAAGGGTGCTGATGCCCTTTACGGCATCGGCCGTGCTTTTGATAAGGGAAAACATCGGCATAAGGATTCCTGCCGAGGACACCAACACAAAAACGTAGGAGGCAATGTCGGCAAAGCCCTTAAAGTTATCGAAGGTGGAGGCCGCCGCTAAAAGAATGATTACCGCCAACATCCCTGCCCCGCATTTCAGGGGAGTTTTTATGCCGTTTTTGAGAAAATCTCCAATCTGCAAAAAAATCCCCTCGGGAGTGATATTATTCACCCAATCGGGCTCGGCCAGGTCTATTTCAAAGTTCTTGACCGCTTCAGATGCGTCCTCGCCCAGAAGGTCGTAGAGGCCGTTTGCTCCGCTGATTTCGTACTGCTCTTTATAGGGGTCCTGGGCAAAAACATTTACCGACATTAAAATCATCAGCAAAACTATTACACATATCTTTTTCATAAATTATCCTATAAGTTTTCCTGCCGTCTTAAGTATGGAAAGCAGGAGCGGTACCGATAAAACAAATATGGCGCACCTACCTGCCAGCTCGGCCTTCGAGGCCAGGGAGCTTTGACCTGAATCGCGGCACATATCCGCCACAAAGCCTGTGATTACGCATATCCCCAAGGCCTTTAACAGTATGGGAAAATATGAGGTATCGAGCCCCATTTCGGCAATACTGCTTCTAAGGGTTTGAAAAAGCCGATATATGTCCGCCATAAGGCTAAAAAGCACGACTCCGCCTGCCAAAAGGGCAACAATCAGGGCGTATTCGCTTTTATAATTTTTAAGAAGGGTTGCAAGGGCGGTGGCTATAATGCAAATTCCCAGTATGGCAGTTAGTTCCATTTAAAGCCCGAACACCGCCTTTACGGTAGAAAACAGGTCGGCGATGACGTCCACCACCATTAAAAGCACCACCACAAGACCCGTAAGGGTGGTGAGCATCGCCTGCTCCTCCCTTCCCGAGCGAACAAGCACCTGATTTAAGACGGTTATAATAATGCCGATGGCGGCAACCCTGAATATTAAATCTACATCCATAGCTTCACCTATATGAGAAGTATCGCCGCAAAAAGTCCTACAAAAAAGCCTAATTTCCCGATTAGGGAGGCCTTTTCGCGAACCGATTTGGCGGCGGCGGTTTCCTGTTTTCTGAGCAGGGAAAGATAGGTTTCGCACCTTTTGAGCTGAGATGCAGTATCTCCCATTCCGAGTGTGGAAAAAAAGCCCTCTAATAGAGAAATATCCTCTTTTTCGAGATTGTCGGGGGAAATTTGTGTGTGAAAATCCTTTTGAAAAACGCCCACCGCTCCCCCCTTATTACGAATAAGGCTGCTCAGCTCGGCACCTGCGCTGATGCCATTTTCCAGTTCC
>JAXJWR010000164.1:0-3638 GCA_036307905.1 Acutalibacteraceae bacterium | reverse complement strand
TCTCCTACGAGCGCTACGACTACGACTGTAAAGTAGACGCAAAAACCGGAGAAGTTTACGATTTTGCAAGGGAAATAGACGATTAAATACCAAAAGCCCAAACACCCGGCGGTGTTTGGGCTTTTGTATACTTGAAATATAAACCGATTTGTTATATACTAATATAAATAAATTTTCAGGAGAATTATATGAAGCTTTATAAATCTGTAATCAAAAAGCTTGAAGAAATCAATTACAAAAAGGGTGTCAACCGCCTGGACGTAAACAGCGATTATTATAGGGTTGGCAAAACACTTTACTATTTTGCTTTTGCGTGGTTTATGTTTTTCCAGCTTAGCTATATTTTCAGCAACACTATGGCCCTGCTGTTTTTTGAAAGGGCAGGAAAAAACGTAGATGACCCCCTCTATATAACCTTTATCTGTGCAGCAGTTTTTGTTATCGCAGGACTTGTTTTTATAAAACTTAAATGGCATTTGTCGGCCTTTGTGCTGACCGCAGTGCCTTGTGCCGCAGAGATTATTCAGCTGGGAAAAAACGAGGATGTTTCTCTTGCTTTTTTGGAGCATGGATTTTTAAGCAATAAATATTTCTGGTTTCACTATGCCCCTGCAGGACTGCTGATACTCTTAGCACTTATAGTCTGCGGAATCGGAGTTAAAAGCTACATCCATTTCAGAAACGACTACAAAATCGCAATGGCTTCACTTTATGCCGCCTACTCTGTAGAACATCCCGAAATCAGCGATATCGAGTGGCAAAAGCATCTGGAAGAAGAGGATAAAGCCCTGACCGCCGCCGAGAAAGGCAGAAAGAAAAAGTAATGTCCACCCTTAATATTGTAATGGTAGAGCCCGAAATCGCAGGAAACGCAGGCAACGTAGCCCGAACCTGTGCCGCCACGGGAGCAAGGCTTCACCTTGTCCGCCCCTTCGGTTTCGAAATAGACGACAAAAAACTTAAAAGGGCAGGGCTGGATTATTGGCACCTGCTGGATATAACCTACTACGATAATTTAGAAGATTTTTTCTCAAAAAATGTGGGAGAGTTTTTCTTCTTCACCACCAAAGCCCTCCACACACACACCGAGGTAGAATATCCCGATAATGCATATCTCTTTTTCGGCAAGGAAACCAAGGGCCTTCCCGAGGAGCTACTGCTTAAAAACAAAGAAAAATGTGTACGCATCCCAATGATATCCGATGCCAGAAGCCTGAATCTTTCAAATTCGGTGGCGATCGGGGTATACGAGGTGCTTCGCCAGTGGGATTATCCCGAGCTTCAGAATTTTGGCCAGTTGCACAATTATAAATGGTAAAAAAGCGATATTTCATAATAAATATATCTTGCAAAAAGCTATGTTTTTGTGTAAAATATAAATAGTATGTTTATTTTTTAACAAACCATTTCGAAAGGACGTTTTATTATGACAGCACTCAACAAAAAAACAGTAGACGACATTAACGTAAAAGGCAAACGCGTTCTCGTTCGTTGCGACTTTAACGTACCCCTTAAGGGCGGCGTAATCACCGACGAAAACAGAATCGTTGCAGCCCTCCCCACCATTAAGAAGCTCATCGCAGACGGCGGCAAGGTAATCCTTTGCTCTCACCTCGGCAAACCGAAGGGTGAACCCAAGCCTGAGCTTTCTCTTGCTCCCGTTGCTAAAAGACTTTCCGAGCATTTAGGTAAAGAGGTTGTTTTTGCCGCTGACGATAACGTTGTTGGCGAAAATGCAAAGGCCGCTGTTGCCGCTATGAAGGACGGCGACGTTGTTCTTCTCCAGAACACCCGCTATCGCGCAGAAGAAACCAAAAACGGTGCAGCTTTCT
The DNA here is from genome assembly GCA_036307905.1 of Acutalibacteraceae bacterium. Taxonomy (GTDB): domain Bacteria; phylum Bacillota; class Clostridia; order Oscillospirales; family Acutalibacteraceae; genus SFWF01. The sequence goes on along the minus strand of JAXJWR010000164.1, from coordinate 1,806 downwards.
CTGAAGAGCTTGGAAGCCTTGCAGATGTATTTGTAAACGATGCATTCGGCGCAGCTCATCGTGCTCACTGCTCCACCGTTGGTGTTGTAGACTATGTTGAAGAGGCTGCCTGCGGCTACCTTATCCAGAAGGAGCTTAAGTACCTCGGAAATGCCGTTGAAAATCCCGAACGTCCCTTCGTTTGCATACTCGGCGGTGCAAAGGTTGCAGATAAGCTCAATGTTATCGAAAACCTTCTTAACAAGGCAGATACCCTCATCATCGGCGGCGGTATGTCCTATACCTTCGCAGTAGCTCAGGGCAAATCTGTAGGAACCTCCCTTGTAGACCTCGAAAAGGTTGATTACTGTAAGGATATGCTTAAGAAGGCAGAGGAAAAGGGCGTTAAGATTCTTCTCCCCGTTGACACTATGATTACCAAAGCCTTCCCCGATCCTATCGACGCTCCCGTTGATGCTACCTGTGTAGCAGTTGGTCAGATTCCCGACGATATGATGGGTCTTGACATCGGTATCGAGTCTGCAAAGCTCTTTGCAGAGGAAGTTAAGAACGCTAAGACCGTTGTTTGGAACGGACCTATGGGCGTTTCCGAGAACCCTGTTTTCGCAAACGGAACCATCTCTGTTGCTAAGGCTCTTGCTGAAACCGATGCTATTACCATTATCGGCGGCGGCGACTCTGCAGCAGCTGTTAATAACCTTGGCTTCGGCGATAAGATGAGCCATATCTCCACCGGCGGCGGTGCTTCTCTCGAATTCCTCGAGGGTAAAGAGCTTCCCGGTATAGCTGCAATGAACGATAAATAATTAAATAATGAATGCCTCCCTTTTTTAAGGGGGGCAATCGTACTGTAATAAAGGAGTAATAAAAATGAACAAAGCTACCCGTAAAGCAGTTATCGCAGGTAACTGGAAAATGAACAATACCCCCGCACAGACCACCGCTCTCATAAATGAAATGAAACCCCTCGTAAAGGATGCAGATTGCGACGTAGTTCTCTGCGTACCCTACGTTGATATTGCTGCTGCAGTAGAAGCTGCAAAGGGCTCCAACATCAAAATCGGTGCTGAAAACGTTCACTTCAAGGCCAGCGGCGCCTACACCGGCGAAGTTTCTGCAGAAATGCTTACCGCTTGCGGAGTTGAGTACGTTGTAATCGGCCACTCGGAGAGAAGACAGTACTTCGGCGAGACCGACCAGACCGTTAACCTTCGCACCCTTGCCGCTGTAAACGCAGGCCTTACCGCTATCGTTTGCGTAGGCGAAACTCTCGAGCAGAGAGAGCTTGGCTACACCGAGACCCTCCTCAAATTCCAGACCAAAATGGCACTCACCAACGTTACTGCCGACCAGCTTAAGAACATCATTATAGCTTACGAGCCTGTTTGGGCAATCGGCACAGGCGTTACCGCTACTGCTGACCAGGCCGACGAAGGCAACGGCTATGTTCGTGAGGCTATCGCAGAGGTTTACGGTAAAGAGGTTGCCGAGACCGTTACCGTTCAGTACGGCGGTTCTATGAATGCTAAGAACGCTGATGAGCTTGTTTCTAAGGTAAACGTTGACGGCGGACTTATCGGCGGTGCTTCCCTTAAGGCTGAAGATTTCAGCATCATCGTAAAGGCAGCAAGCAAATAATTCTAAAAAAGGAATAGATTTATGAAAAAACCTTTAGTTTTAACCATAATGGACGGCTTTGGCTTTAACGACAATAACGAGGTTAATGCCATTTATGCCGCAAAAACACCTCGCCTCGATAAAATTTTTGCAGAGTGCCCCACCACTAAAATCGGCGCATCGGGTATG
>JAXJWR010000163.1:0-1817 GCA_036307905.1 Acutalibacteraceae bacterium | reverse complement strand
GTCCTATAGACTTACCGTGGCCGCCGATGAGGAACTAAACGGTATTGTATGGGATAGCGGAAAAGTGGAAAGCAACGATACGACCGACATAACCTATAGAGGCTCTGCCCTTGCTGATTGTACACGATACTATTGGCAGGTTACCGTCTGGGATGTAAAGGGCGAAGTCTTCAAGTCGGCTATCCGCTTCTTTGAGACCGCCTATATAACGGGTACACCCCTCGGAGACGCTCAGTGGATAGAGGTTGGCGCTCCCACGGTAGGTGAAACGGCCGCAGACAGCAGCTATACCGTCAATTACACCATTGAAATGGACGTAAAATCAATTACTGCTGCCATAGGTGTAGCCTTCGGTCAGAACGACGTTATCGGTGAGACCCTTATGTGGCAGATAAAGGATACCGGAAGCGGTTTTGCAGTAGTGCCCCACATCCGAATAAACAAAAGCTGGAAATGGGGATCTATAAGCGGAGTTTCAAACGACAGCTTTGCAACCTCTGCCGAGGAATATGCTAAACTTAAATCCGAGGGCTTTAAACTTAAAATCCTGGTAACAAACAAAAATATTGCTACATACGTAAACGGTAAACAGGTAAGCAACGTCACCGCGACGGGCATCAATTCACCCGAACTGGGTATTCTCCGTTTGCGCTCTGGTTCCGGTGAAGGCGGTGTTATCGATAATCTTAAACTCACCGACTATGCCTCCCATAGCTTCGGAGACGTGCTGGTAGACTACGACTTTTCCTATGTTCCTCCTCTTGAATCCTCCACCGCACAGGGCTGGATATCGAACGGCACTCTCACTATTCCCGGTAATGCCGACCAGACTTTGATAAGCAACCTTGCCACCTCCTCTCTGCGCTATACCGTAGACGTGGACGTTGTGGATATTACCGACTGTATTGGCATCCTTCTGTCTCCCCGCTCAAACGCAATGACCAATATGCTTCTGTGGCAGATAGCCGATAAGGGAAGTTATTATCAACTCAAACCTCATTACTACAGCAGCGGATGGAAGGCATTCGGTGCTGTGGACTTTGCAAAGGGCGACGGCGAATATGCCTCCTTTGAAGATGGTTTCCATATTACCATGGAGGTCACCAATAACCGCATCAAGACCTACGTAAACGGAAAGCTGATTTCCGACCAGTATAAATCTGCCTTTAACGGCATTGTACCCACCATAAACTTCGTTTCCTTCTGCACCCTGTCCACCGAAAAGGGCGGAGTGATGGATAACCTTAAAATCACCGACTATTCTTATCTTAAGGAAGGCCAGGTCATCAGATATTACGACTTTGAAGACCCCTCCCTCTTTGCCTCAGGTGCAACCTATGCCCTGCAAAGCGGATCGACCGTTGCAAACGGCGTATATACGTCAAACAAAATCAGCGGTAACATTGAATGGTTCGGCAAGGTACAGCTTCAGCAGATCCCTGCAGTTGAGGTGAAGCCTGCAAAGGTGCATTATGCCTTTGAGGCCGACCTTTCCTGCTCGGCGGTTGCGACATCTATGCTTTTCAATATGACCGATTCCAAAAACGCACTTATGTGGCAGTTAGTCCGCACGGCTTCCACCGTCAAGATTCGTCCCCATAAGATTGCTAATGGTAAATTCACCGCTTACTCGGATATAGATATTACCTCTTTGGTTTCTCCCGACGAGCTAAGCAGGGGAGTAAAGTTTAAGGTTGAGGTGGCCGATAACGTTATCAATACCTATGTCGGTGATACCATAGCAAGCTCTTTTGAAACCTCTCAGCTCGGCACCGACGTCTTTCTCGGAAAATTCGGCACCCGTGTGGCGACAAATG
>JAXJWR010000162.1:0-3556 GCA_036307905.1 Acutalibacteraceae bacterium | reverse complement strand
GACTTGTTGGCCCAGACAAGGGCTTTAAATCAGAAAACGGAACCGATTGCCGCAACTATGGCGGTCTTGACGGTCTTAGCGAGATGAAGAAACTTTTTGCATCGGTTCTCGGTGTAAACCCCGACAATATCATCTGCGGAAACAACGCTTCTTTAAACCTTATGTTTGACGCCATAACCCAGGGTATGGTTACAGGTTACGGAGAAGGACCCTGGCTTACACAGGGAAAAATCAAGTTCCTTTGTCCAGCCCCCGGCTACGACAGACACTTCGGTATATGCCAGTATTACGGCATCGAAATGATTACCGTTAAAATGACCGAAAACGGTCCCGATATGGATGCGGTTGAAGAGCTTATTAAGGACCCTGCAGTAAAGGGTATGTGGTGCGTACCCAAGTACACAAATCCTTTGGGAATCACCTTTAGCGACGAAACCGTAAAGCGTATTGCCGCTATGAAGCCTGCCGCAAAGGATTTCAGACTTATGTGGGACAACGCATATGTTATTCACGACCTTTATGATGAAGGCGACAGTCTGCTTAACATTTTTGATGAATGTGCAAAATACGGAAACGAGGATATGGTGCTCCAGTTCACCTCCACCTCAAAAATCACCTACCCCGGTGCAGGAATTGCGGCTGTTGCGGCAAGCGATGCAAACATTAAGCTGCTCAAGGCCCGCATGACCGTGCAGACCATCGGCCCCGATAAGCTGAATCAGCTCGGACACGCAAGAATGTTCCCCACCTTTGATGCTCTGCTTGCTCAGATGAAAAAGCACGCAGATATCTTACGACCGAAGTTTGAGGCTTGTCTTAAACAGTTCGACGAAGCTTTGGGTGATAAGGGAATTGCTACATGGACCAAGCCCCGCGGAGGTTATTTTATAAGTATGGAGGTTCTTCCCGGTTGTGCGAAGCGTGTTGGTCAGCTTTGCAAGGAGGCTGGACTTATAATAACCACTCCCGGCGCCACCTTCCCCTACGGAATCGACCCGGAGGACAGCAACCTTAGAATTGCCCCCTCCTTCCCCGGCGTTTCCGAACTGGCTTTGGCCGCTAAGGTTCTTTGCGTTGCGGTGAAATTCGCCGCCTGCGAAAAGCTTTTGGCAGAATAAAGCGTTGACTTTGTCGTGAAACGACATTATAATATAATTTATTACAACAAACCGGAGGTTTAAGCTAATGAAAGCAAAAAAGACCGGTAAGTGGGTATTTTTCGTGATATTCGCGCTTATACTTGCACTTACCTACACAGCATTCTTCGGCGTAGAAAACTACTACGGCGACACCCGAAATGTTTATTTCAAGGGTGCAGAGGACATTCGTTGGGGTATCGATATCAGGGGCGGTGTTGAAGCCGTTTTCTCCCCCGATATTAAGGATTCGGATATTACCGCTTCGGATATGGCTTCTGCTAAGGCAATTATCGAAACACGACTTGTCGGAAACAATATCACCGACTATGAGGTTTACACCGATAATTCCACCCATCAGATAATCGTACGTTTCCCCTGGTCCTCCGACCAGACCGATTTCGACCCCGCAAAAGAGGTTGAAAAGCTGGGACAGACTGCAGTTCTTTCCTTCTGCAAGGGTACCACTAAGGACACCGTTCTTGTTGAAGGTAAAAATGTTGCTTCTGCATCCTATGCTTACGACGTTTCGGTAGGACATTACGTAAGCCTTAAGTTTGACTCTGTAGGTAAGGCAAAATTTGCCACTGCCACCGCTCAGAACGTAGGCAGCACCCTTTCCATCTGGATGGACGACACCATGATCTCCAGCCCCAAGGTTAACGAGGCAATTAACACCGGAGAAGCTATGATTACCGGCGACTTCACCGCCGAAGAGGCTACCAGCCTTGCCAACCAGATCAACGCAGGTGCTCTTCCCTTCGCTCTTACCGTAGACGATTCAAAAATGCAGATTATCTCCCCCACCCTGGGCGCTGATGCTCTTAACGTTATGTTGATTGCAGGCTCCTGTGCGTTTGCTCTTATCTGCTTACTTATGATCCTTCGCTACCGTCTCCCCGGAGTTGTTGCTTCCATCGCTCTTCTGGGACAGGTTGCCGCAATGATTGCTTGTATTTCCGGTTACTTCAACGCTTTCGAAAGCTTCACACTTACCATTCCCGGTATTGCAGGTATCATCCTTTCCATCGGTGTTGGTGTTGACGCTAACGTAATCGCTGCAGAACGTATTAAGGAAGAATTCAATAAGGGCAAAACCATCGACAGTGCTATTGCTTCGGGTTATAAGAACAGTCTTAGTGCAATTATCGACGGAAACATGACCATCGTTATAGTATCCCTTGTTCTTATGGGTGCGTTTGGTTCCGAGGGTATTCTTACCACTATCCTTTCCCCCGTTTTTGCAATCTTCGGTACAACCATTACAGGTTCTATTTATTCCTTCGGTTACACACTGCTTGTAGGTACTATCTTCAACCTCATCCTGGGTGTGTTCTGCTCCAGACTTATGGTTAAGAGCCTCTCCCGTATGAAGATTTTCAGAAAACCTGCTTTCTATGGAGGTGCGAAGAATGTTTAAGAAAACCATTGATTTTAACAAAGGCTTTAAGCCCGTACTTATCGGCTATGCCATATTCCTCGCCCTCGGACTTATTTTTACTCTGATTTTTGGAGTAAACCTTGATATCAACTTCAAGGGCGGAACTCGTATCACCTACTCCTACACCGGCGAGCTTGATTACAAAACAACCGAGGCTCTTATCGAAGAGACTCTTGGAAAAGACGTAAACGTTAGCGAAAGCGCCGGCCTTGCCGACGATTCCAAGAAGATTGTTATAACCCTCGTAGGCTCTGATTCTCTTTCTAATGAAGCTCAGCAAAATCTGGCAAAGGTTCTTTCCAATAAATACAAGGACAACACCTTTGAGCTTTACGACTCTAACTCGGTTAATCCCAGTGTTGCAGGAGCTTTCTTTGCAAAGAGTATTGCCGCAGTAGTTCTTACCGGCGCGCTGGTTGTGCTTTACGTAGGAATCCGCTTCCGTAAGATCGGTGGCGTTTCGGCAGGTATTACCGCATTTGTTGCACTCTTCCTGGATATATTCGTTGCCTTCTTTATATGCAACATCTTCCGTCTGCCGATAGATTCGAACTTTATGGCCGTTATTCTTACCATTCTCGGTTATTCTCTTAACGATACCATCGTTGTTTATGACCGTGTTCGTGAAAATAAGGGAATTAATCCCAAGGCCTCCACTGCAGAGCTTGTTAACGAAAGCCTTAATACCGTTAAGGTAAGAACTATAGTTACCACAACAACCACCTTCCTTGCTGTTGTTATGATAATCGTTATCGCAGAGCTCTTCGGTCTTACCTCTCTTCGTAGTTTCGCTATTCCTATGGCCTTTGGTCTTATTTCGGGATGTATTTCTTCCCTCTTCATTTCCGCTCCCCTTTGGGTTGTATGGAAAGACAAGGCAGCCGCAAAGGCTCCCAAGGCAAGCAAAACCAAGGCTGCAAGAAGATAACAAAAAAGTTAAAAGGATGCATCAAAGAGGCGCACTCCGTAAGGAAGTGCG
>JAXJWR010000161.1:0-8303 GCA_036307905.1 Acutalibacteraceae bacterium | reverse complement strand
TTTGGTCCGAGTGTCGAGATTCGAACTCGAGGCCTCTTGAACCCCATTCAAGCGCGATACCAAACTTCGCCACACCCGGATGCTTTTTACCAAGCAAATGTGATTATATCACAAGGCTTTTGAAAAATCAAGCATTTTTTTAAAAACAACCGATATTTTTTATATCGGTTGTTTTTAACGCAACTACATATCGCCGAAGCCGGATTCAACAAGCTCAACAAGGGCGCTGAGAGCAACCTCTTCGTCGGGTCCGTCAACGATGATGCGGATCTGAGTTCCGCCTACGATACCGAGGGAAAGAACACCAAGAAGGCTCTTTGCGTTAACTCTTCTTTCTTCCTTTTCTACCCAAACAGTAGACTTGAATTCGTTAGCTTTCTGAATGAAAAAGGTTGCAGGTCTTGCATGGAGGCCTACCTGATTGTTTATAACTACATCTTTAACGCACATAAATATTCTCCTTCATACCATATTGTGGGTTTTTCATTTGTTTTTATTATTATACCACAATATATTCATCCGTCAATCGCAAAAAAACAAGTTCTAAAAAACAGTCAAATGACGGCAAAATTCAACCTTTTGTTTTGTGTATTTTGCTCAATAAATTGAATAACTATTGTTCATTGGTAACATTTTCTTTGAGTTTTTCAAGGAAAAGCTTCTCTTTTTTGGAAAGTTTCGACACATCTAACATATCCGGGCGGCGGAGGAAGGTTTCTTCTATTGCCTTTTCCCTGCGCCATTTTTCTATATTAGCATGATGACCTGATAAAAGCACGTCGGGAACCTTTCGCTCTCGCCAGGTGTCGGGCTTGGTATACTGTGGGTATTCAAGCAAACCGTCGAAATGACTTTCTTCTGTGAAGCAGACCTCATCCGACAGAACTCCGGGAAGCATTCTGCAAACTGCGTCTACCACCGTAAGCGCGGGAAGTTCTCCACCTGTAAGGACGTAATCTCCTATGGAGATTTCCTCGTCAACAATTTCGTCGATTACCCTTTGGTCTACCCCTTCATAATGGCCGCACAATATAACAATATGCTCCTTTTTAGAAAGCTCTATTGCCTTTTTCTGAGTAAAGGTTGCACCTTTAGGACTCATATAAATAAGGTGTGGCTTGCTTTGACTCTCGCCATCATAAAGTGAACAAAAGCAATTATATATAGGAGCGGCCGACATAACCATTCCCATTCCGCCGCCATAAGGAGAGTCGTCTACCTTATTATGCTTATTTCCCGCAAAATCACGAATATTCACGCAGGAAACATCAACCTTACCGTTTTTTCTGGCGCGGCCGATAATGCTTTCGTCAAGCACCCTTTCACACATTTCGGGAAAGAGGGTCATAATACTAATCTTCATCAGGGAAAATTCCTTTCAATGGGCGGATAACAACCCTATCCTTATCCACGTCAACCGATATTACCACCTCATCGATGGCAGGAATAAGATATTCCGCATCTTCTCTTTTAATATGCCACACGTCGTTTGCACCTGTTTGAGAAACATCGGATATGACGCCGAGTTTTATTTCGCTGTCGGCATCGAAAACTGCGCAACCGATAAGGTCTGTAATAAAATACTGACCCTCTGAAAGTTTTGCGTCCTTACGACTCATATAGATTACCTTATTTCGGTATTTCTCGGCCTCTTCAATAGAATCGATTCCCTTAATTGCTGCAATTACGACGTTTCCGTGGGGGGATGATTTTGAAAGCGACAGGCTGTTTTTACCCTCGCCGTCGAGATATACTTTTTTAAGACCGCAAAAAAACTCTGCCGAGTCGCACCAGGGCTGAATTCTAACCATACCACGCACACCGTGAGTTCCTACGATTTTACCTACCTCAAGAAAACTTTTTTTCAAATCTATCACCTTTATATAAAGACATTTAACGTCTGAATAAACTAATACCCCCATATTAAATGGGGGCGCTGATTAGTCAATTTCGACCATTACCTTCTCGTCGGTGCGGTTTGCGGCTGCACGCATAACGGTACGGATGGCCTTAGCAATTCTACCCTGCTTGCCGATAACACGACCCATATCATTTTCAGCAACGTGAAGATGATATACGGTGATGCCCTCCTCGTTAGGTTCGTCAACAGTAACGGTAACCTGATCGGGAGATTCAACTAAGCCGGCTGCTATTGATACTAACAGTTCTTTCATTGATGTAACCTCCAAGGGAATTAAAGAATGTTGGACTTCTTAAGGAGAGCCTTTACGGTATCGGTAGGCTGAGCTCCGTTAGCGATCCACTTCTTTGCCTTGTCGCCGTCAATGTTGATAGCTGCGGGATCCTTAGTAGGATCATAGGTTCCGATTTCCTCGATGAAACGTCCGTCACGGGGATAGCGAGAATCAGCAACAACTACACGATAGAAGGGAGCCTTCTTAGCACCGAGTCTGCGAAGTCTGATCTTAACTGCCATTTTGTACACCTCCAAATTTTTGATTATTATAATTAAGAGAAAACTCTTGATTAACTAGATTCCGGGAAATCCGGGAGGCATTCCTCCGGGCATTTTAAAGCCGCCCATTCTGCGTTTGCCGCCCTTTGTGTTCATTGATTTGAACATCTTTTTCATTTGTTCATACTGGCGCATAAGCTTATTTACGTCTTCAACCGTTACGCCTGCACCTGCGGCAATTCTCTTTCTGCGGGAGGCATTAAGAATGTCGGGCTTGGCCCTCTCCTTTTTGGTCATAGATTTTATGATTGCCTCTGTACGGAGCATTGCACGCTCGTCAATATCCTGGTCTTTAATTTTATTTCCCATACCGGGAATCATTCCGAGGAGACCCTTAATATCGCCCATTTTTTTAATTTGTTCGAACTGGGCAAGAAGGTCGTTGAGGTCAAACTTGTTTTCTTCCAGACGCTTTGCAGTTTCAAGGGCCTGCTTTTCGTCTATTTCATTTTCGACCTTTTCGATAAAGGAAAGCACGTCTCCCATTCCCAGGATACGGGATGCCATACGATCGGGATGGAATTCGTCAAGGTCATCGAGTTTTTCTCCCACACCTGCATACATTATGGGCTTTCCTGTTACGGCACGAACCGAAAGGGCTGCACCGCCGCGAGTATCACCATCAAGCTTGGTGAGGATAACACCGTCAATCTCAAGAATTTCATTAAAGGATTTTGCAATATTTACCGAGTCCTGACCTACCATCGAGTCGATAACCAGAAGGATGTTGTCAACCTCTACAGTTTTGGTAATTCTGCGGAGTTCTTCCATCAGCTCGGTATCGATATGGAGGCGTCCTGCTGTATCGAGCAGGAGGAAGTCGTGACCGTAATCGCGGGCGTAGCTTACTGCCTGCTTAGCGGTGATTTCGGGTTTTTGGGTTCCCTTTTCAAAAACGGGAACGCCAATCTGTTCTCCAAGCACCTTAAGCTGGTCGATTGCGGCAGGACGATAAATGTCGCAGGCGGCAAGCAAGGGGCGATGTCCCTTTGCTTTAAGGTGTTTGGCAAGTTTTGCGGCGTGGGTGGTTTTACCTGAACCCTGGAGACCGCAAAGCATTATAATTGTGGGAATTCTGTTAGCGGTTTTAAGGCGAGCCTGTTCGTTACCCATAAGGGCGGTAAGCTCGTCGCGAACTATTCTAATTACGGTTTGAGCGGGGGTAAGGCTTTCGAAAACCTTTTCGCCTACACACTTCTCGCCTACCGCACTAGTAAAGTCTTTAGCAACCTTATAGCTGACATCGGCTTCCAATAACGCAAGACGAATTTCGCGCATTATTTCTTTAACGTCACTCTCGTGAATTTTTCCGCGAGAACGAAGCTTTTTAAATACTCCTCCGAGTTTTTCGGTAAGACTGTCGAAAGCCATGATGTCACCCCTTTAAGTTAAAGTTTTTCGATATACCCGAAGAGTTCTTCGGTGCTGCACTCTTTATTTCGTGCTTTTTCGGAAAGCTGCTTTAGCTCCGAAACAATTTTACAAAGTCCAAGTTTTTCTTCATATTCAAGAAGCTGGGCTTCGGTACGTTTTACAAAGTCGCTCACGCCCTGACGGGTTATATTCTCGTTTTCGGCAATTTCGCTTAGAGAAAGGTCGTTATTATAGTAACCGTCAAGTATGCGAAACTGCTTTTCGGTGAGAAGTTCGCCGTATCTGTCGAGCAGACGCGATATATAAAAATTAGCAGCCAAATGTATACACCTCGTGTCAAGTCATTTACTTGCCTCGGGTATTATAATACATCCGGGGGCTGCTGTCAAGTATTTTTCTTTACAAATATAAAAATGTTGAAAAATGTTCTGATATATAATATAATTCATATTAAAGTACTATGACAGGATGAAAATCATGAAGCTTTGTAAAATACTTTCACTGCTTCTTTCGGTCTTTTTAATATGCGGTTTGTTTTCGGCCTGCAACGAAGACTATAAGGATGCATTTATTTATATTGATTTTGACACTATTCCCACCAATCTCGACCCTCAGCTCGCCGATACCGACGAGGAGTTTATTGTGGTGCGCTCTCTTTTTGATACTCTTTTGCGCTATGATGCCGATGGAAATATTGTTCCTTCGGGGGCTGAATCCTATGAAAAAAACAATAACGTATACACCTTCAAACTGCGCCGCGACGCAAAATGGAACTTCGGTAGTAAAGTAACCGCCCACGATTATGTTTTTGCCTTTAAACGTGCGCTGGACCCTGCAACCAAAGCACCTTTTGCAAATTCGCTTTACTCGGTAGTTGGTGCAGAGGACATTAACAAAAACGGAGCCGATATGTCTGCTTTGGGTGTTACAGCAGATGACGATTACACCTTGACGATAAAGCTTTGCAGAGACGACCCCGAATTCGATAAGGTTTTAACCTCCGCTGTAACAATGCCTTGCAATCAGCAGTATTTTGAGTCATGTAAGGGAAAGTACGGACTAACCCTCGACACCACACCCTCTAATGGTTCCTATTATATAAGGAAATGGACCACCGAAACAAAATTCCTTATTCGTCTGGCCAAGAACCTTGATTACACCGGCCCATTCGAGGCAAACTCTATGCGAATATATTACACCTGCGGTGACGAAGCGGCCGCCGATATGTTGGCTCACGACAACACCGACCTTGTGTATTATTCTACCGAAGAATATACCTCGGTAACCGAGGGTGGCTTTGAAACGATAAATATTGAGAATATAGCCTACTCTCTCTTTATAAATAATTCCATAGACCCGGATATAAGAAAAGCTCTTATGCAGTCGATTTCTGCCGATAGTTATAAAGACTATCTTTTAGGAACTCAATCCCCTGCCGATTCGGTTTATCCCGGTATTTTGTTGGGCAACTCTTATGTGAAGATTACAGATTACGTAAAGCACGATTGCGAATCTGCCGCCAAGCTCTATGCCGACAAAATTCTTGAGGGAGTTAAATTCGAAGGGGTTACCATCAAGCATCCCGACGACGAAACCAGCCATAAAATTGCCACTGCCATTGCAGGACATTGGCAACAAAAGCTTAGTTGCTTTATAAATATTGAGGAAGCTTCTCTTTCTTCCATAGCAACCTCCTATTACGGAAATTATTACGATATAATTATTCTTCCCTTCTCTGCTCCGACAGGTACTGTTTCGGCCTACAACGCAAAGCTTGGTTTTGACTCGTCGGATATGTCCTCTGTAAGCAAGACCCTTTATGAAAACTTTAACTGCTATCCCCTCTTCCATTCCTTCACGGGAATAGGTGTGGGAAGCAAGATTCAGAATATGAAATCTGCCGTACATAACGGAATAATAGATTCTTCTATTCTTATAAAACAGCCATAAATTTAAAACTCTCGACACAGCCGTGTCGAGAGTTTTTTTGTTATATTATTATGCATACAAGACCGTTACAGCCTTCGTTAATTACCCTTTCCACCGTTTCCTGAATTCTCATTCTGGCATCGCCCGGCATTCGGGAAAGCTTGGTGTTTAGTCCTTCGTTTACAAGCTCGTGAAGGGACTTTCCGAAGATGTTAGAACTCCAAATCTTGGTGGGGTCATCCTCAAACTCGCTGAGAAGATATTTTATAAGATCCTCACTTTGCTTTTCGCTACCTACAATAGGGCTTACTTCGGTGGTAATATTCGCCTTCATCATATGGATAGACGGTGCTGAAGCGCGTAGTCTTACTCCGTATCGACCGCCCTGTCGCATAATTTCAGGCTCCTCGAGGGAAAGCTCGTCGGTATTGGGCATTACTATTCCGTAGCCCGTTGCTTCTACCTCGTCAAGGGCATTCTTGACACGCAAATACTCCCTTCTTATCTCGGTAAGCTCTGCGAGTGTGTCCATAAGTTGACGGTCATCGCTGATTTCTATATCTAAGTTTTCGGTTATTACCGAGTAGAACAGACTGCGAGCGGTAGTAATGGAATATTGCGCCATTCCGCTGCCCAGGTCAACCGACTCCATCTTAACCGATTCGGCATTTTTGTTATCCTTAAGAGCATTTTCCAGAACAAACAAATCTTTAATTTTAGTAATACCCTCAAATGCGGTTTTGACCGTTTCGTTAAGGCTTTCTCTAAGCCAATGTGAAAGGGGTAAGGCATTTATCCAGCCCGGAAGTTCTATGCAGACCTCTTTTACCGGGAACTGATATAGTATTTTTTTAAGAATAGCCTTAATATCGTTTTCGTCCAGTTCCAAGCAGTTTACGGGCATAACCGGAACGCTGTAATCTTCTGACAGCTTTTTGCATAGCTCGACTGCCGTTTCGGATTTAGGATTCTTGCAGTTAAGCAGTACTATAAAAGGCTTATTTATGGCCTTAAGTTCATCCACAACCCTCTTTTCAGCCTCAGCATATTCCGCACGGGGAATATCGCCGATAGAACCGTCGGTGGTTACAAGAAGTCCGATGGTTGAGTGCTCGTTTATAACTTTTTTGGTGCCAATTTCGGCAGCCATATTAAAGGGCACCGCTTCGGGGAACCAGGGAGTCATTACCATTCGGGGATTGTCTTCCTCGATATATCCGAGAGAAGAAGGCACAATATACCCCACGCAGTCAATAAGACGAACGTTTAAATAAGCGCTGTCGTCAAGGGTTATACCTGCGGCATTCTCAGGTATAAATTTGGGCTCGGTAGTCATAATGGTTCTACCCGAGGAGGATTGGGGCAGTTCATCGGTGGCCCTTTCTTTTATATATTGCTCCTTAATGTGTGGAAGCACCAAAACATCCATAAACTTTTTTATAAAAGTGGACTTTCCCGTTCTTACGGGGCCGACTATGCCGATATAGATATCGCCGCCTGTACGATTCTCTATATCCTTATAAATGCTGCTTTCTGCCATATTCTTTCCTCTTTTCGGTTTCGTTCTATGAAAGTGTATGAAAAGATAAGAATTTATATGACAGGTTTTATTTATTGTTTTTCGTCACACTTTGATAGTTTTTCGCAACTAAGAGTTACACAGCTTACGGTTCCGTCTACGTGTAGTTTTCCATTCACAGTGATATTTCCTGCGGCATTTATATTATTCGCGTCAGTTATCTTGTAAGCGTTTATGTCATGACCTGCAGATACAGTGCTTCCGCATTTAGCATCACCGTTAAGGTCGCCGCCTATGGATGCGGTATGCCCAGTATTACAGTCACCGTTTACATCGCCTCCAACCGAAATAGTGTGTCCCGAATCAAGTTTGCCGCAGACATCGCCGCTGACATTCAGCGAATGAGCAGCAACACAGTCTCCTTCAACATTCCCTTCAATTACAAGGTTACAGTTAGCGGTGATGTTTTTCGCATCACCTGTAAGCTTCGCGGTAAAGTCCTTTCCGTTTGAGCGTTTGCTGATATATTTTGTGCCTTCAAACATAACAAGACGGATGTTTCCGTCATCCTCCCAAGGAAGATCGCATTTTGATGAATTCCGACCGAAAAGCTCATCTATGGTGCAGTCGAAGATATCGCCAAGAATGGGAAGCAACGATATATCAGGGGTAGACTTGCCGTTTTCCCACTTTGAAACCGCTTGAAAGGTCACACCCAGCTTTTCAGCCAATTTTTCTTGTGACAGTCCTAAATTCTTTCGCATAATAGCAATATTTTCACACAATTCAGTCATTTTTTCTGCCTCCTTTATAATGATTATACCATTAGTATCATTACTTGACCATAGATTAGCTGTTGAAATATCGGTCTTTTTTTCAACCGTTGGTTGATGTTTTATTGTGGCGTTTGTTTTGCATTTTTACGGCGGGAGCAAGCCCCCGCCCTACTAACGTAAAAAATCTCCCTCATCGAGGGAGATTTTTTAATTATTTAAAGTATTTAAC